>DATLUM010000107.1 GCA_035533095.1 Acidimicrobiales bacterium
CCCGGATCGACGTCGCACCACACGACCCTCATCAGCCCGCCCGCTGCCCAGCGTCCTACGTACCTAGTCCTGAAACAAGCGATCCCGGCTCGTAGTGGGGCGTTGGAGAGCGGCTGATGGTTGCGATGGCGAGGGAGCGGCCGGGTCCGGTGCGGTGTGGCACGTTTGCTGGGTGAGGTGGCGCTCGATTGTTCGTGATCGGTGGTGACTGGTCGTCGTTGAAGAGAGCCGGGCGACCGGCTCGTGGTGCCCGAGGAGGCGGTCGGGCCGGCTACAAGGCGTCGAGGAGCCGAAGGAGCACGGCGAGCCAGGGACTCCAGGCGACGACGCGCCAACGCACCTGGCGACGGCCGGTCACGATCTGGCAGGGAATGTCGATGAAGGCTTGGCGGAACGTTCGGAACTCCATGGTGAGCAACCGACGTCGCTGCTCGTCGTGAGTGTTGGCCCAGCGGGGCGAGACCGGCAGCAGCAGTGCGCACCAGGCCTTGAGGCTCCAGGCGAGGGCGGCCATCACCATGTACGCCCAGTTGGCGACGAGGGTGTTGACCGGGGCGTGCAGGGCGCGGACCTGACCTTTGAGCTGGGAGATCAGGTTCTCCTGGTCGCAGCGCCGGCGGGCCTCCATGACGACCGCGTCGGTGCTGGTGGTCTGTGTCGCCAGGTTGGTGATGTAGAAGAACCAGCGGTACTCGTGGAACAGCACCTCCTCGCCGCGCTCGACCGACAGGTCCTTGCGCAACGCGACGACCCGGTAGTCGCGCTTGCATTTCCCTGGGCGGTAGGTGAATTCGCAGACGTCTTCTGCGGCGGTGCGCAGCACCTTGAACTTGCGCGCCCGCACGATGGCGTCCTTCACGCGCGTGGGCTTGGTCCGGGGCGTGGTCTTGACGGTCCGCTCGGCGCGTCGGACGAGCTGGTGATACATGTCGTCGTCGGCGCCTTTGGCTTTGTCGACGAGGTTCGGGCGGGCGTCGAAGCCGAACACGAACTGCACCCCGTCGCCATCCCAGCGGTCGAAGTTGGCGGTGAGGGCGAAGTCGGTGTCGCCGCGCAGCAGGACCTGGCTGAAGCCGGCCTCGCGCACCAAGGCGACGGACCGGTCATACAGGTCGGCGGCCCCCTCGTGGGAGGGCCGGTTGGCCCCGGACTCCTTGAAATACAACGGTTCTTTCGTGTTGGCCAGGTTCACCACCAGCGACGAGTAGCCCCAGATGCCGTTGTAGGAGATCTCCATGCCTTCCTTGCAGCACCCGTCGGTCGGCACGATCGACGCGTCGGCGTCGATCACCGCCGGTTGGGCGAAGAAGGCGGGTGGCTGGGCGGCCCAGACCCGCAGCCGTGCCCGGTTGATCGCCTCCTGGAGCGCCATCACGGCATCGGTGTCGAAGCGCCGGCAGAAGTCGCCCGCGGTGGTCGGGTCGGGCAGGCTGGACGCTCCGATGCCGTCGAGGAACACCCGGTCTTGGCGTCGGGCCTCGATGTCATCCAGGCTGGCCCCGCCGCACAGGGCGTTGTAGGCGATGTTGAGTACGTGGTCGGACTCGTAGTACGGGCGGTGGATCTTCAACAGATCGAGCGAGGCGTCGATCTCGGCGGCCAGCCCCACGTGGTCGACCAGGCCGACGATGGCGCCCATGCCGCCGTGGGCGACCGCCCTGGTGCGCTCGGCCATCTCATAGGAGATGTTGGCCCGGCCGATCACCGGGCCCGAGGTGTTCGGAGCCACCGCCTGCTCGAGGCGCCTCGTGATCTGGCGCCGCTCGCGCTCGAGGGACCGTCTGAGCTGCCGCTTGTCGACCATGCCTCAGTATGGCTACTATCGGCGGTTTGGTGTGGGATGCTCGCTCCGGAGGTGGCGAATGCCCAAGGCCTCACAAGCGAGTCTGGCGAACTGCGCACGGCGCTACCGGGAGCTCGCCCAGCAGCTCGCGGCGATCGGCTACATCGCCTCGGGCAGCGTGGCCCTGCGCTACAACCTGTGCGGCAAGGCGTACTGCGCCTGCCATTCGGACCCCGCACGGCGCCACGGGCCGTACTGGCTCTTCACCGCCAAGGTCGACGGCAGAACCGTCAACAAGCGCCTGACCGAGGCCGAGGCGCGCCTCTACGAGCAGTGGATCGCCAACGATCGCAACGCGCGCGCCCTGCTCGGCCAGATGCGCGAGGTGGCAGCCGAAGCCGCAGCGCTCATCCTCGCCGAGGAGGCGCCCAAACCCGATCGGAAAGCGCCCGCCGCCCCTTCACCTCAAACCCGCCGGACAGCCCCCCGGCGCTCGGGTTGAAGTGCCCGAAGCACAACGCAATTCGGCTGACGTGCCCGCCAGGGACGCGTTCCTACGCTGGTTTCAGGTCTAATACCGCCCGACGTCTGGGACGGTGGGGCGCAAACGGACCTATGTCGAGGCCAGCACGATCCGGAGG
>DATLUM010000108.1 GCA_035533095.1 Acidimicrobiales bacterium
CGGCCGCCGGCGTAACCCTGCTCGACCGTCGGGTGCCATCGGAGATCAGCTCGGGGTAACGCCGAGGGGTGCCCTACGCCTAGTTATCTAGCCCTGAAACAAGCGAACCCGGCGCGAGTGGAGCGCTGATCGGGCGGCTGAGCGGCCTGGGCGCTCGATGAACGGCGAGGTTCGTGGCGACGATGCTTGGTGACCCGACACCGCAGGGAATCGGCGCGGTGATCGAGCGCGACGAGCCGTTCTCGGGGTCGTCGAGCACAGCCGGCGTGCCGGCTGTGGCTCCGCTCGGGCCGGGGACGCGCTACAAGGCGTCGAGGAGTCGGAAGAAGACGTCGAGCGAGGGGTTCCATGCGAGGACGCGCCAGCGCACCTGGCGGCCGCCGGTCACGATCTGGCAGGGAATGTCGATGAAGGCGTGGCGGAAGGTGCGGAACTCCATCGCCAGCAGCTGCCGACGCTGCTCGTGGTGGGTCTTCGCCCAGCGGGGAGTCACCGGCAGCAGCAGCGCGCACCACGCCTTCACGCTCCATGCGAGGGCGGCCATCACCATGTAGGCCCAGTTGGCCACGAGCGTGTTTACCGGGGCGTGCAGGGCGCGGACCTGACCCTTCAGCTGGGAGATCAGGTTTTCCTGGTCGCAGCGTCGGCGGGCCTCCATGACGACCTCGTCGACGCTGGTGGTCTGCGTCGGCAGGTTGGTGATGTAGAAAAACCAGCGGTGCTCGTGGAACAGCACGTTCTCGCCGCGCTCGACCGAGAGGTCTTTGCGCAACGCCACGACCCGGTAGTCGCGCTTGCAGGCACGGGGGCGGTAGGTGAACTCGCAGACGTCCTCCCCGGCGGTGCGCAGCACCTTGAACTTCCGCGCCCGCACGATATCGTCTTTCACGCGGCGCCGTTTGGCCCTCGGTCGGGTCTTGATGGCCCGCTCGGCTCGCCTCACAAGCTCGTGGAACATCTCGTCGTCGATGCCTTCGGCCTTGTCGACGAGGTTCTGCCGGGCGTCGAAGCCGAAGACGAAGTGCACCCCGTCGGCGTCCCAACGGTCGAAGTTGGCGGTGAGGGCGTAGTCGGTGTCGCCGCGCAGCAGCACGCCTGAGAACCCCGCCTCGCGCACCAAGGCGATGGCCCGATCGAAGAGGTCGGCCGCCCCCTCGTGGGAGGGCCGGTTGGCCCCGGACTCGTTGAAGTACAGCGGTTCTTTGGTGTTGGCCAGGTTCACCACGAGCGACGAGTAGCCCCAGACACCGTTGTAGGCGATGTCCATTCCCTCCTTGCAGGACCCGTCGGTGGGCACGATCGAGGCGTCGGCGTCGATCACGGCGCGCTGCGCGAAGAAGGAGGGGGGCTGGGCGGCCCAGACCCGCAGGCGTGCCCGGTTGATCGCCTCCTGGAGCGCCATCACGTCCTCGGCGTCGAAACGCCGGCAGAAGTCGCCCGCCGTGGTCGGATCGGGCAGGCTGGCTGCCCCGATGCCGTCTAAGAACACCCGGTCACCTCGCCGGGCCTCGATGTCGTCGAGGGTGGCGCCGCCGCACAGGGCGTTGTAGGCGATGTTGAGCACGTGGTCGGACTCTGTGTACGGCCGGTGGATCTTGAGCAGCTCGAGCGAGGCGTCGATCTCGTGTGCCAACCCCACGTGGTCGACCAGGCGGACGATCGCACCCATGCCGCCGTGGGCGACCGCCTTGGTGCGCTCGGCGAGCTCGTAGGAGATGTTCGCCCGGCCGAGCACGGGGCCCGAGGTGTTGGGCGCCACCGCGGTGGCGAGGCGCCTCGTGATCTGCCGCCGCTCTCGCTCGAGGGTCCGTCTCAGTCGTCGGTCCGTGGCCATCTCCGAGTATGCCAACTCGGAGAACGCCGGTGTGGGATGCTGCCTGCGATGACGACGGCACCACAGGCACAGCGACTGGCCTCCTACGAGCGCCGCTACCGCGACCTCGCCCGGCAGCTCTCGCAGATCGGCTGGATCGCGTCGGGCAGCGTGGCGGCGCGCCCCGAGCGCTGCGGCAAGGCCAACTGCGCCTGCCGCCTCGACCCCGCGCGGATGCACGGGCCGTACTGGCACTTCACCGCCAAGGTCAACGGCAAGACGGTGAACAAGCGCCTGAGCGAGCACGACGCCCACCTCTACGAGGAATGGATCGCCAACGACCGCACAGTGCGCTCCCTACTTGCCGAGATGCGCGAGATCGCGGCCAAAGCCCAGGCCCTCATCCTCGCCGATGAGGCCTCCGGCCCCGCCCGGCAACGGGCGAGCACACCTTCACCTGAAACCCGCCCGACAGCCTCCCGGCACTCGGGCTGAAACGCCCCAAACACAACGCAATTCGGCTACCGAACCCGCCTCGGACGCGTTCGTACGCTTGTTTCAGGGCTAATCGGCACTCGTCCGTCGTACACGCCGCGTTCGGCGGACAGTGACAGCAGAGATGCAGCACGCTTCTACCGTCATGCCGACGGATGTCGTGCGTTGAAGGCTCGATGGTTCCGGTCGGATCCCAAGAAGGTGGTGAAGTCTCATCTCGACGAGACCCCGACGGTCGTGCGCCCGGCGGCGACCGGCCGGCTACAGGCCACTCAGGGTGGAAGTATCGACTGCCTCGTGTCAACTCCCGCCTTCAGGTTAGGCACGATCTTCGGTCGACTTCAGAGGTGTACGGTCACCTCTTCGCCGGTATCCAAGAAGACCTCACCCAAGGCCTTGACGGACTACGCACCAGCCAAGTC
>DATLUM010000109.1 GCA_035533095.1 Acidimicrobiales bacterium
TATTTAGCCTACCCACTAGCCATCTCCTCGAGGAGATGGAGCACGCCCTCCGGCCCGTCGACCACCAAGTCCGCAGCCTCGAGGACCTCCGGCCGGGCCTCCGCCCCACCGACCGCGACGGACAGGGTGACGACGCCCGCGTTGCGCAACCGGCGCAGGGCCTCGAACGCCGGCACATCGCCGACGTCGTCGCCGGCGAAGAACACCGCCCGCAAGCCGCCGGCGAGCTCCTCCACGACTGTCCCCTTGTCGCTCCCCACGGGAGGTCGCAACTCGACCGACATCTTGCCGGGATGGGCGACGAGCCCGGTGCGATCCGCCTCCGCGGCCCCGAATTCCTGCACCCAGCCTGAGTTCTGCGGCGCGCGCCTGTAATGGAGCGTCACGGCGAGGCCCTTGCGCTCGACGGTGACTCCCGCCGGCGCTACGGACTCCGCTAGAGCGGCAGCAGCCGACAGTGCCTGTCGCCACGGAGCGGCCTCGGGCGACTCCTCGATGCGGAGCTTGCCGTCGTTGTCCTTGCGGACCCGCTCCATTCCGTAAAGGCCGACCAACTGCGCACCGCTGGCACCAGCGCCGGCGCCCTGCGCAAGCTGCTCGACCAGGTACGACACCGGCCGGCCCGATATCACCACAACCCGCCTGAAGCGTACGGCGAGCCTGCCGAGCGACCCGGCCACCCCCGCGAGAGGGCGAGCCGCGCCCGGATCATCGACGATCGGGGCGAGGGTTCCGTCGAAGTCGAGGAATATCCCGGCCGAATCCGGTTCCCGCAGGAATGGCTCGAGGTAGGTGGCCCTGGTCAGGCGTTCGACGCGAGGTCTGGCCCGATCACGAGGACCAGGTCCGCCTTGGAGCGCTCGCTGGTCGGGATCGGAGCGGAGCTGGGGGCGGGAACTGTGGTGTTCACGGCGCTTTGGGGGAGACCGACCGCGGTAGCCAACGCGTAAGCCTCGGGGACGTATCCCGGAGTGATCACGTAGATCGCCGAGGTGGTCACCTTCGACGTCGCGTCGTCAGGCGCAAGGGTGTTGTACCCGGCCGTGGTCTTCAGCTTGCTGCTCCACTGACCGGCCAAGTTCCCGCTGCCGGTGCCGTTGAGCACCTGGACCTTGATGCTGGCGGGCGCGACGAGGGTCGTCGTGGTCGTCGGGACAGTCGTGGTGGTGACGCTTACCGAGGTGCGCTGCGCTGTCGTGCCGTGCGTGCTCGGGCTGTGGCGCAACACGATCCAGCCGAGCACCATCACGACGACGATGACGAGGATCGCCTTACCCGTCTGGGTGCCGCCGTCGTTGCGCCGGCCGGGGCCCGCCGCGCCGCCCGCGTCGCTCACCTGGCTCTCCAGCCGCCGGATCCCCCACCCGTGCTGGGCGCCTGCCTGCCCTCGAATCGTGCCCGCCGGCGCATGTCGCGCGCTCGTCGCAACCTACGTACGAGCAGCGGATCGAGCTCCTGCGCCCCGGGCCGGTCGATCAGTGAAGCCAGTAGCTGGCGGTAGCGGGCCGCCGAAAGGCCGAACCTCTCCCTTATCGCGTCCTGCTTTCGACCAGGTTGCTTCCACCAGGACCTCTCGAAGTCGAGGATGGCCCGCTCGCGCTCGGAGAGTCCCATCCGCCCGAGCTTTCCATCCCAGGTACACGTGATCAAGGACCCGCCTGGCCCGCGGACCCCCGGACGCGTTTCGGGGACGAAACGGTTCCCCCCAGATCCGTTTCGTCCCCGAGTTCAACCCGCGAGGTCTCAGTGACCGCTGGGGTTGCCCGATCCGGAGGTGCTGGCGCCGCTGCTGCTGGTCGCCGCAGTGCCGGTCCCGTTGGTGCTGGCGTTGCCGCTGGCGGTGTCCGCCGTACCGGTACCCCCAGAGTTCGGGGTGGCCACCGGCGGGGTCGTGCTCGGCTGGCCGGCGTTGTCCGATTGGCTGCCGGGGCTGGACGGCTTGTTGCCGGTGTCGCCCGTCTGGCCGTTCTGGTCAGTGCCGGCGTTGACAGAGGCATGGCCGGAGGTCACCACTCCCTCGCAGTAGCCCTGGGTTCCGGAGAGGCCACCCTTGAGGGTGATAAGAGCACTGAACGTCTTGGACGAGTCCGACGGAACGCTGCTCAGCGTCGTGCCCATCGGGTGGTGAGCCATGAACGCGGTGCAGAGCCCGAACTGCGCGTTGGGATTGTTCGCTGCCCCGGTCGAGTTCGGGGAGGCCGAGTTCTTGCCGTGCCCAGTCGAGTTGCCGTTCGTGTTGCTGCCCGAGGCGCTCGACGCGGCGATGGCGAGGCCGGCGCTGGCATGCGAGTTGGCGTGGCTGCTCTGCATGGGCAGCGATCCCGTGGCGGCAGCGGCGGCGGTGCCGAGCCCCAGGGCCGCGATGGTTGCGGCCGTGGCGGCCTTGGCAGTCAAGAGCTTGGACAGCATCGAACGTCTCCTAGATATCTGCGTCTGCGACGCGGTGGCGGACGAGTGCACCGGTGTCGTCGCCTCCAGGGCTGCCAACGCGGCGGCAACGACACCCACCTTGTGAGCCGTCTCCTCAGGGATCGGGCTACCGGCGACTGTCTCGAACAACGACGCGAGCCCGTGGTAGGGGTGCGACGCGTCCGAAGCCGGAATGTGACCCGAAAGGAGGCGCTCGGCCATTTCGTCGTTGAACGACGGCTCACGGAACGGTAAACGGTGCATCTCGCCTGAGCTATCGCTTTCCATGGTCATCCCGTTACATCCTCGAGAGAAATTTCGTCAGCCAACTTCTTCAGGGCCCGGTGTTGCAGCACCCGGATCGTCCCCGGCCGCTTACCGAGGATCTCTGCCACCTGCTCGACGTCCAGCCCGCCGAGCACCCTCAGCAGGACCACCTCAGCCTGGTCAGGGCTCAGCACCGCTGCGATCCTGAGAGCGGCAGCCTGAGCGCTCGCAGCCCCGACGACCAAGTCCTCGGGACCCTCCGCGGCCGTCTCCGGTCCGGGGGAGGCCATGTCGGCCTCTTCCTGGGAACGCTGCCTCCAATGGTCGACGAGCCGGCGGTGAGCGATCGTGAACAACCACGAGCGGAACTGCTCCTCGTCCCCTTCGAACGAGCCGAGTCTCGACGCAACACCCATCCATGTGTCCGCGGCAAGGTCTTCTGCGGCTCGTGGTGCTCTCGCTGCGAAGTACCGCAGAAGCCGAGGGTTGTAATCGTCGTATAGAGCTCCGAAGGCCCACTCCGCGCCGGTTTTCGCTGCCGCCAGAACCGAGTCGAAGGCCTCCCCGCTCCTCACGACAACATTCTCGCCCAAGCGAGCGCTCTGGGACTGTCGGGCGAATCTCCAAGTGGGGCGTTTCTCGTCGACCGTCTTGGGTATGTGCTCTCGTCAGCTTCGAGGCTAAGGAGGCACAAATGCTCAATCTGACCGAAGGTGCAGCCGAGGCGATCCGCGGGCTGGTAGGCGACCGGCCCGACGCGGGACTCCGGATCTTCTCCCGCAAGGACGACGGCAACCAAATCGAACTCGGTTTGTCGATTTCCGATCGCCCCGAAACCGGCGACGAGGTGGTGGATCACTCGGGAACGCACGTGTTCGTGGACGCGCAGATCGCTCCAATACTCGATGGTCGGACCCTGGATGCGAATGTGGGCGACGGGCAACGGGTGCAGTTCGGGTTCGTCTCCTAGCGGCACGCGTCGAGGGTGCTCATCGGTGGTCGCGGTCCCGCCCCGGTGAGGTCGGCTCCTTTCACCCGTACAGCGTCGTGCGAGGCCCTTCACTGCCGCGATAGGGGGGCGAGAGGCTGCGCACCATGCTGATCAGTCGATGGTGCATGGTGGAGTGGTGAGAATCGCGGTGGTGGGGGCGAACGGGTTCGTCGGGCGGGCGCTGGCGGTTGCGCTCGTCGAGGCGCGACACGACGTCATCGCGATCTCGCGTCGTGGTCCA
>DATLUM010000110.1 GCA_035533095.1 Acidimicrobiales bacterium
AATACGGGCCACGTTGACTGTGGATACGACCGAGATAACTCTTCGTCGCAGCGGAACCTGGGTGAGCTCGCCACCGACTCTGTGAACCGCCGAGCGGTTGTCAGGGTTGCGCCAACTGGGACTGCCCAGGCCCCGACCACCCCGAGAGCCACCCGTCCATGACCGTCGTCGACACCAAACGCCCGCAGCGTTGGAAATCCTACGCGTCCGCGGATCGCAGTACGGCCACTGACGTTTGGACAGTCACCAGCACGGCGCCGTCCGCCGCCATCACCACCCTCGCCAACGCGACAGCCATCCAACCGCCTACCCGTCGAAAGCGGTCACCTGTCTTCAGCACGACGACTTGGACCCTTACTTGACGCTCGTCCTTACGCCAGTCAGTGCCCGGGCCACACCCGGGCCACACACAGTGGCCCAGAACGGTCTCCAGCGGTCCTCTACGGTCACCAACTGTCGGAGCCGAAATCGCCTCTGACCTGGGGTTTCTACCGTTTTGGCTGGTGAGGTCTTCACGTAAGGGTCTGACCTGGTCTTTGATCGGCTGATTTGGGTGCGGGTCACGGGGTAAGCGGCCGCTGACCACGTGGGTTTAGTTGTGGGTTGGTTTTCGGTGGCGGTCGCGTTCGACGATGGCGACGCTGAGCTCTTCGAGTTCGTGTACGAGGGTTTTGAGTCGGCGGTGGTTGTCGAAGAGGGGCTGGTAGGCGGCGAGTTGGTCGTCGGTGAGGAGCCGGGTGACGGTTTTGCCGGCGATTTTGCGGGTCCAGGACCGGAACGGGCCGTGTAGGCGGGGCGGGTCGTGGTGGCAGGAGCAGGCCAGTTTGCCGCAACGGCCGGTGCGGGTGACCAGGCTGCCGGGCAGGCAGGGCCCCAGGGCGGCGAGCTCGGCGGTGATGCGCTCGAGCGCCGCTCGCTGACGCTTGGTGGGCTCCATCGCTTCCAGTTTCTCAGCTATCCCGGGTTCGTCTCGGATCATCTGCCACAGTATCAATACTGTGGCGAACGGTCCGGTGGGGGACGAGGTGGCGGCGGTGATCGCCGGCTACCGCCCTCGGATGCCGGAGGCAGCTGGGATCTTCGCCCGGGCCACGGTGGCGGCGGTCGGCCCGGCCAGCCCGGGGCGGGCCAAGGCGTTGTTGTGGGCGTGCGCCCGGCTGGCCAGCTTCGGGATCGGGGTCGGGATGGACCCGGTGCCGGCGGTGTTGTTGCACCCCTCGGTCATCGAGCGGTTCATCATCGTCGGCACCGGGGGGTTGTCGGGGGCGGCCAGGCGCACGTTGCGCACCAACCTGCGTCACGTCGCCGGCGTGGTGGGGGCCGCGGTGGCGCCGGTGGCGTTGCCGAGGCAGCGGGCCAAGCAGCCTTACACCCATGCTCAGATCGCCGCCTTCTTGGCGTTGGCCGACGCGCAGGCGACGGTGGCCCGGCGGATGCGAGCCCAGGGTCTGATCTGTTTGGGGGCCGGGGCCGGGCTGATAGGCGCCGATCTGCGCCGGGCCCGCGGTGTGGATGTGGTGGCCCGTTCGGGTGGGGTGGTCGTCGTTGTCAGAGGACGCCGAGCCCGGGTGGTGCCGGTGCTGTCGTGTCACCTTGAGCGTGTGGTGGCGTCGGCGCGCTTCGCCGGCGACGGTTGGATGATCGGCGGCGTCGACCCTGACCGTCACAATGTGACCACCCCGCTGATCTCATCGTTGGCCGGCGGGGTCGACCTGGGAAGGCTTGATACCGGTCGGCTCCGCTCCACGTGGCTGACCGCCACGGCCGAGCGGATCGGGCTCAAAGCGTTCATGGACGCGGCGGGCATCTCCTGCTCGCAGCGTCTCGGCGACCTGATCGCCGGGCTGGCCGCCCCCAGCGAAGCCGATGCCGTCGCCGTGCTCGGGGGACGAAGCTGACCGTGGCCGACCTGGCCCGCCTGGAGGCGATCGTCGACGCCGCCGATGTGGCTGCCGGCATCGAGATGGTGTTGCCCGTCGGTGGTCGGCCCCGCCAACTCGGGGCCCGGACCCTGCTGGTCGGGATGCTGCTAGCCCAAGCCGATGACCGTCCCGGCCATCTGGTCAGAGTCCACCGCGCCCTGGTCGGGCTCGCCCCCGCCGACCGGCGCCGCCTCGGCGTCATCGTCGACTGGCGAACCGGTCCGCACACCCTCACCTACCGCCAAGTCGAGCGGACCTTCGCCCTAGTGGTGGCCGTCCTTCACGCCGGCGCCCCCGCCGGCTGCCCCAGCGACGCCCTCAGCGGGGTCGTCGACAACCTGATCGAAGCCAGCGTCCCCGAACGCTACAAACACGCCACCAGCGCCGTGGCCGTGGACTGGACCGACCACCCCACCTGGGCGCTGGCCCCCCACCGCGACCAGATCGGCGCCGACCCCGACGCCTCCTGGGGCCATCGGGCCTCCCACGCCATCGGGGTCAACGACGAACTGTTCTACGGCTACTACCCCCAAGCCGCCACCATGGTCGCCGAAGACGCCGGCCCCCCGGTGCCCGAACTGGCCCGCCGGCTGCTCGTCACCTCCTGTCACGTCGACCCGCCCCGGGCGTTCGTCGCCGTCATCGAACGCATGCACCACGCCGGCATCGCCATCGGCGACATCCTCGCCGACTCCGGCTACGCCCACCGCGCCGCGGTGGCCTGGGCGTTACCCCTACGCTCCCTAGGCGCCCGCCTGGTCCAAGACCACCACCCCGCCGACCGAGGCCCCAAAGGCACCCACGGCGGGGCGGTCATCGCCAACGGGAACCTGTTCTGCCCCTGCACACCAACAGCACTCCTCCAAATCGGCCCCCTCCACCGAGCCGCCAACCCCGCCGAGACCGCCGCTCATGACACCGCCACCACCGAGACCGCCCGCTACAAACTCGGGCGCCGCAGCGCCGATGACCCCGACGGCTATCACCGCGTCGGTTGTCCCGCCCTGGCCGGCAAACTCCGCTGCCCACTGCACCCCGACTCCATGACCCTCGGCCGCGACCGGCCCGAGATCCTCAACCCACCCCAGCACCCCCCGCTGTGCTGCACCCAACAAACCCTCACCGTCCCACCCGCAATCAACGCCAAAACCGCCCAGAAACACGACTACCCCGGACCGGCCTGGCGGCACTCCTACGCCCGTCGCAGCGCCGCCGAACGCACCAACTCCACCATCAAAGACCCCGCCAGCACCGACACCACCCGCGGCTGGTGCCGGCTCATGGGCCTCACCGCCATCACCCTGTTCCTCACCTGCGCCATCGTCATACGCAACCAACGAATCGTCGACGCCTTCGAGACCCGCCAAGCCCACGACGCCCGCCGCGCCACCCTCGGCCAACCACCCAAGACACGCCGACGACGACGCCGCAGCATCGACGACCTCATCGACACCACCTAATCGCGGTCGCCACCGCCGCCGGCGAACCCCACCATCCCCGCCGGAAAACAAAATCGCCCGGAACCATGACCACACGCGGCCACGATTCCGGACAATAACTGTCACACCCTTCGGTGAAGATAAAACAGGTCTTCCGTGAAGACCTCTGTCGTGGGCGCTGCGGGACTCGAACCCACGACCTCAGCCGTGTGAAGGCAGTTGTCACCGCCGCCGTTTAGGGCGCTGACCAGCAATTATACCCTTCGGCTACTGCCTCCTGAGGCGC
>DATLUM010000111.1 GCA_035533095.1 Acidimicrobiales bacterium
CCACCGTCCCACCGCTCTGGGAGACTTCCCTGAGTGGGCACGACCGCGGGGCCGCCGGCGCGCGAAGCGAGCATCCTCCACGTCGACATGGATGCGTTCTACGCGTCGGTCGAGGCCCTGGACGATCCGACCCTCGCCGGCCGCCCCCTCATCGTCGGCGGCGCCGGCGCGAGGGGAGTGGTCGCGTCCTGCAGCTACGAGGCGCGTGCCTATGGCATCCACTCCGCGATGCCCTCCTCGAGGGCCCGCCGCCTGTGCCCGCAGGCCGTATTCGTGTCGGGCCGATACGACCGCTACTCCGAGGTCAGCCGGCAGATACACCACATCTTCGAGTCCTACACCCCTCTCGTCGAAGGCATCTCGCTCGACGAAGCGTTCCTTGATGTCACCGGGGCGATCCGGCTGTTCGGGCCGGCGGACACCATCGCCCACTCGATCAGGGATCGCATCAGGGAAGAGCTGGGCCTCGGCTGCTCGGTAGGGGTGGCACCCGTGAAGTTCCTCGCCAAGCTTGCGTCCGAAGCCGCGAAGCCAGCCGCAAGCCTCAAGGGAGTCGTCCCGGGCAAGGGGGTCTTTGTCATCGAACCCGGCGAGGAGCTGGCGTTCTTGCACCCCCTCCCGATTGAGGCCCTTTGGGGCGTCGGCCCTGCGACGGCAGCGCGCTTGAGGCGTCTCGGAGTGACGAAGGTCGGCGACCTGGCGGCCCTTCCAGCCGACACCGTCACCTCATCGGTGGGGAGGGCCCACGGCCAGCATCTGTACCTTCTGGCGCACGGGATCGACGACCGCCGGGTTGTGCCGGACCGGGACGTCAAGTCGATCAGCCACGAGGAGACCTACGCGGTGGACCGCGACGATCGCGACGGGCTGCACTCCGAGATCGTCCGGATGGCCGACGCCGTGGCTGCACGCATGCGCAAGGCTGGCCTGTCCGGCAGGACGGTGAGCATCAAGGTGCGCTACGGCGACTTCCGCACGATCACCCGCTCCCGCACCAGCCGCGAACCCCTCTTCGACGGTCAGGCTGTAGCCACGCTTGCCGGGGAACTTCTCGAATCGCTCGACCTCGGTGACGGCATCCGCCTCCTCGGTGTCGGCGTATCCAGTCTCGCCGGAGACGGCAGCGCCAATCCCGCCGGCGGCCAGCTCTCACTCGACCTCGACGGAGCCGATGACCCCGGCAGACCGTCGTGGCGCGGGGCGACCGAAGCGGTCGACGCGGTCCGCGAGCGATTCGGAGCGGCAGCGGTAGGGCCGGCCACCCTCGTCGGTCCGGGGGGGATCCGGGTGAAGCGCCAAGGTGACACGCAGTGGGGACCCGGCAGCGGCTGAACCCAGCAACCGCGCCGCCCCACGACCTCCGGCTCCGCCGCGCCCGCAGCTCGTGCCGCACCGCCCGACCACAGCGCACCCGGCGAACATCGCCGACCGGACACACGCAGCGGCCCGACGCCGGAACCCCTCGCCGTTGCTGTAGTTTGCGGACGGCGCGAAAATTGCCCACGGAGGGTCAAGGTGCCGCTGAACGAGCACGAAGAGCGCATTCTGCACGAGATCGAGCAGCGGTTCTACGCCCACGACCCCGAATCGGCCCGGCGGATCGAATCCACCACGCTTGACGCGTATCTTGCGCGCAACTCCCGGTGGGCGGCGGCCGGCTTCGTCGTAGGCCTGATCATCCTGCTGGCCGCCTTCGCGTCCAACTGGATCGTCGGCGTGTTCGGCTTCGTGGTGATGCTCGCGAGCGCGGTGATGCTCATCCAGAACCTACGCAAGATCGGCCGCCGAGGGATCCAGGAGCTGCGCCAGTCGATCGGTTCGAGGTCGTTGCCCGACGCCATCGAGGACGCGACCCGCCGCCTCCGCCGGCGCCTGGGCCGCGAGGACTGACGCTCCTTACGCCCTACCTGGCGTCGGGGTGAACCACCACAGCAACAACCGCCTCGCCGACGCCTTGCGGTAGAGGCGCTGGCGCAGCTCGGCCGCGACCAGCGCGGCCTCCGACGGGGCGCCGTCGGGCAGCGAAGGGGCGAACACAGCCTCGGTGGCCATCCCGGCGAGCCGTCGCACACCGCTTGCCACCCACGGCGAGGGCTCGCCGAACACGGACTGCAACGACCTCGCGGCGCGCCCCGCGAACTCCGCGTCCGTGTCACCCGGATGGCGGTTGATCCCCCACCAGGCGAGCACTTCGGCGGTGTCGCGCCAGTACGACAGCACGACGGAGGCGGGGTCGCCCCTGCGGCGCCTCCGCCTCAGTCCCCAGCGCGCGCGGCGCACACCGACGTTGAGGGCGACCCATCCGCCGATGAGCAGCAAGATCACGACGGCAACCGTCAAACCGCTCGCCCCCGACGAGGGCGTCACGACAATGTCCCCGCCGCTCTTCGCCGAGTTGGCTGAGGGCACGGTCGTCGGGACGGGCTGCGATTGGGTCGTCGGCGATCCCTTAGGTGCCAGTGGCGAAAGGTCATTCGGGCCCGGCGTGGCACCAGCTTGTCCGGATGAACCCGTTGCATAAGTTGCAGCGTTTGGATTGCTGAAGCTCTTGGTCGGCTCGAAGGGCAGCCAGCCGTACTTCGGTCCGAAGTAGATCTCCGGCCATGTGTGCGCGTCAGCATCGAGTACCTGGAAGACCCCGTTGACGTCGTTGCCAGGGGTGAAGCCGACGGCGAGCCGTGTGGGCAGGCCGGCGGCACGCGCGAGTACGGCGAACGCACCGGCGAACTGCTGGCAGTATCCGGTCCTAGTGCCGAAGAGGAACGTGGTCAGCGCGTCGATCCCGAACCCGTCGGTCGGTGGGTCGAGGCTGTACGTAAAAGACGGACCGAGGAAGAAGTCCTGCAACGCGATCGCCTTTTCGTATTCGGTCTGTTTGCCCGCCGTGAGCTCTCGTGCCAGGGAGAGCACCGATGCCGGCACCGACGCCGGCAGTTGCAGGTATCGCTCGATGTTGGGATCGAGCTTCAAGGACGGCGCCGCGCGCAGCCGGGCCGGGTCGAGTGTGGAAAGGAACTGGTAGGAGGTGACCGAGTAGTCGAGACCGTCTGAGGTCTTGTGGGACGTGATCAAACTCGACGACGCAGGGTCGTAGTCGACTCCGCGGACTCCGTTCACCGAGAGAGGGGTGAAGGCCGCGGGGAGCCACACCGACTCGAGGTTCTGTATGTGGAACCTCTCGGTGACGGTCCGCGTGCCCGGCGGCTCGGCGGCTACTCCAGGTAGACGGCCGGAGAAACCCTTGTAGGAGTTGGTCGACACCCACGTCTGCCCGGTGAATGTATCGAGGGACGTGAGCCTCCAGTACGACCCGACGGGGCTTTGAACCGTGAAGACACCCACATCGGAGAAGTTCACCAGGCGGGTGTGAAGGTCGACGATCGGGTTGGCGACCTCGCGCGGGCCGCCGCCGATACCTCCGGCGCGCCATCCGAGGACTCCGACGCCGTCCGCACCGTGGACCGAAGGAGCCACGAGCACCACGGTGAGGATCGCGGCGGCGCCGACGGTCGCGCCCGCGGGGAGCGCCCACGCGACGGCACCCGAACGGACGCCTCCCAGCCAGTTGCGTCCCAGCCCGACCGATGCCCGGTGGACCAGCGCGAACAAGAGGAGCGCGACACCCTCAATCGAGATGAACCACTGCCTCCCCGCGCCGGAGCCGAGGGCGCAGAATGCCACGAACATGGCGAAGCCCGGTGCGGCACCGAGCATCGCCGACCGCCGGCGGAACGCGAGCCCGTCGGCCAGCACCGCGGCCACGCCGGCGATGAGAGCGGACGCCAGAACGAAACCCGTCGTCGGCTGGACCGGCACCACGACGCTCGACACCGCGCGTTGCGCGTGATCGAGCGCTGTTCCCGCCGCCGAGATGGTCCGGCCCGTCGGTACGCCGTAAGTGGTGTATGCGCCCAGCACGGTCCACGACACGACGAGCGCGCCGGCCACGACGCAGGCGACCGTGCTGGCAACCGCCGGCCACCGGAACCTACGTGCGGCCCACGCGACGAGGTGCACGCAGAGCGAGGTGGCGAGGACCGGCCCCGCCCAGTGGCCGTTGGTGAACACCCGGTTCAGACCGAACACTGACGCGACCGTCAGGGCCGCGAGGGCTGCGGTCGCAGCACCGTCCGCCCCGGCTGCCGGCTCACCGTCGGGGGCCCCTCGGTCGAGTCGACCCGGCCTCCACGGTGCTGCAGCCGCCCCGCGTGGCGTGCCCCCGGAACGGGGGTCGCCACGATCGGTCGCGGCGGGGGGTTTGACCGTCAGCAAGACCCGCTCACCACTGTCTTGGCTTCACGCCCGGTCAACGCATCGACCAACGATCCTCCTGCCGGCACGCGCACCACCCTGCTGTGCCTGCCTGACGCCGACTGGACCGAGGTGAACACGTCACCCGCGTTCGTCAGTCCGCCGCCGCGACGTTCGATCACGACGATCAATGACTCCGAACCCCCGGCGGAGCGGGCCGCGGCGCTGAGGTCGGCTGCGGGGGCTGCGTCGGTGGTCACCACCACGACGGGGCCGCGGGTCCAGGCGGCGCGAATCTCGGCGGCCAATGACCCCCCCGACGTCGGGGACGCGATGGCGAGCGTGTCGAGAACGGTCCCTTCGTAGCCGGGTCCCCTCCCGCCGCGCGCTTCCTGCCCGCCCGCAACGACCACCCGCACCTGCATCCCGCCCCTCAACCCCGACACCGCGAGGCTGGCAGCAGCCGAGAGGGTCTCCTCGAAACTCTGACGGTCGTGCACCGACTGACGAGCGTCGACGACGACGGTGGTCCTGCCGAGCCAGAGGTTCTGCGGTTGGCGGATCATCAGCTCGTCGGTGCGGGCCGTGGATATCCAGTGCACCTGCCGGAGATCATCGCCTATCTGGTACTCGCGCAGCGCGTAGAACTCGTCGCCGCCGCGCCCGAGCAGTGGCGCCGCAGCACGCTGATCCCTCTCGCTGTCGGAGGGGATCGAGCTGCGGGGAAGCAGATCGACACGCGGGTGGACCGTCAACGACGCGGCCGGTGCCGCTACACGCACCACCTTGGCAAGACCGAAGGGATCGCACAGTTCGATCTCCAACGGACGGAATTCGAGCATGCCCCGCCGGCGCGCGGGCAGACGGTATTGCGCGGATCTCGGTTCGCCGCTCTCGAGGGGCGCTACAGCGAACGTGGCGGCGATGCGCCCGTCGGAGAAGGAATCGCGCACTGTGATGAGGGGAGAGCGGCGCGAGTCGTAGTTGCGGACGGAGATGAATACGCGTGCCTCACCTCCGGCGGGAACGCGTGACGGCCTGATGGAACGCGAAGCGCGCACGTCCCAGGACTTGGTGCCCACCCACGCCCTGGCGGACAGCACGAGGATGAGCGCTGCGGCGCTGAAGGGGTAGAGCTCGACGAGGCCGACCAGGTAGCCGGCGGTCGCGGCTGCGGCGGCCATGCCGAGCAGAGCCCAACCCTTGCGGGTCAAAGCGCTGCCGATTCGCATCAGGTTCCTGGCCGGCCGGACGGGACTGGGACCATGCGCAACACGTCGGCGACGACCTCGGCCATCTCGACGCCCGAGACGACCGCTTCGGCCGAGAGCACCATCCTGTGCTCGACGGCGCACCCGAAGATGGCCTTGATGTCGTCGGGGATCACGTACTCGCGTCCGACGGACGCGGCGAGGGTTCGCGAGGCGCGCTGGAGGGCGAGCACGGCTCTGGGTGACATGCCGAGCGCGAGTGCGGGGTGGGTGCGCGTCGCGGTGGCGAGGTCCACCATGTAGCCCTTGAGCGCGCCGGCGACGTGCGTTCGCTCGGCCATCGCGATCATGTCGGGGATGGTGCCGGAGGGTGCGACGACGGGCAGGTCGCCGAGTGATCCTTCGTCGTGCGCGTGCACGTCGAGCATGGCCATCTCGGCGCCGCGGTCGGGATAACCCATCTTGACCCGGAGCAGGAACCGGTCGAGCTGGCTCTCCGGGAGGGGGTAGGTGCCTTCGTATTCGACGGGGTTCTGCGTGGCGATGACGAGAAACGGGTGGGGCAGCGGATGGCTGACGTTGTCGATGGTGACCTGCCGCTCCTGCATCGCTTCGAGGAGGGCGGCCTGCGTCTTCGGGGAGGCGCGGTTGATCTCGTCGGCAAGGAGCACGTTCGCGAAGACAGCGCCCGGACGGAAGGAGAAAGACTTCGCGTCGCGGTCGTAGATGCTCGCTCCAGTGACGTCGGAGGGCAGCAGGTCAGGGGTGAACTGGATGCGCCGGCCCTCCAGATCGAAGGAACGCGCGATCGCCTTCGCCAGGGTCGTCTTCCCGACGCCGGGGACGTCCTCGAGCAGGAGATGGCCTTCGGAGAACAGGCACACCAACGCGAGCCGGGTCGGCTCCTCCTTGCCCTGAATCACCTTCGCGATGTTCGAGAGGATCGCTTCGAAGGTGTCCGCGAAGGCGCCGACGGTCTCAGCTGTAACCGCCGGTTGTCTCGCCATTGGCGCCTCCGAGAAGGGAACTCGCCGGTAGCGTACCCTGCCTGGATATCTATGTCGGGCTCGCTATCGGTGCGTGAGGGGAACGTCGTCGCGCTCGATATCGGCGGGACGAAGATGGCGGTTGGGGTGGTGTCCGGGTCGGGCAAAGTGCTCTGGAATGCCCGGTCGCCGACCCCGCCTGGCGGGGACGCGGGTGGGGTGTGGGACACGCTCGCGTCACTGCTGGAGTCGGTACCGGGCGCCTTCGCGCCTGTTGCCTGCGGTGTCGGCAGCGGGGGCCCGATGTCGCCTGGCGGGGAGCAGGTCTCGCCGTTGAACATCCCCGGTTGGCGCGACTTCCCACTCCGCCGGCGGGTGGCCGAGCTGACCGGCCTTCCCACCTGGGTGGACAACGACGCGAAGGCTCTCGCGCTCGCGGAAGGATGGATCGGTGGGGCCGCCGGCGAACGGGACTTCATCGCGATGGTCGTCTCGACAGGGATCGGCGGGGGAATCGTGCTCGACGGGCGCCTGCTCGACGGGGCGACAGGAAATGCCGGGCACATAGGGCACGTAGTCGTCGAGCCGGACGGCAGGCGCTGCGAGTGCGGAGGGCGAGGTTGCCTCGAAGCAGAGGCGTCCGGCACCGCCATCGCCGCGGTCACGGGCCGGCCTCCCAGCCAAGCCCCGACGGAAGTGGTGGACCGAACCGGGCGCCTTGTGGGCCGAGGCGTGGCGTGCGTCGCCAATCTTCTCGATCTTCGGCTTGCGATCGTGTCGGGGTCGGTGGCCCTCGGTTTTGGTGAGCCGTTCTTCGAAGCCGCTCAACGAGAGATCGACGCGCGGGCCCGCATCGCGTTTTCACGCGGGTGCCTGATCGTCCCGAGCAAACTCGGAACCGAGGGGCCGCTCATCGGTGCAGCAGCGGTGGCGTGGCGAAGCCTGGAGGGAGAAGGGTGATTACGGCTAGCGCGTTGCTTGCGGTACTGCGTCGACCGACGCTGTGGAAGGCCGCCGCGCGGTTGATCCCCCCGAGATGGTGGAGGAGGTGGCCGCCGCTGCCACTGCCGCCGGCGGGATACGCGAGATTCCGGACCGAGACCATGTACGGGCGCGGCGGAAACCTCGAACCAGACGATTTGATCGCCTACCTGGAATGGTGCCGGTCGATGGGGCGCGGAGCGAGGTAACGTCTCGCCGTGCGCAGCTTGCTGACCGCTCCCTACCGGATACCTTCAGCTATATAGGACTGGGCGAGGCGATGACACAGTCACTTGTGCTCAACGCCTCCTACGAACCCTTGTGCGTCGTGTCCAGCAGGCGGGCATTGATTCTGATCCTCGACGAGAAGGCGGAGCTGCTGCACACCACCGATCGCCTGTTCCGGGCAGCGCAGGTGGCGTTCTCCGAGCCGTCCGTGGTCCGGTTGTGGCACTACGTGAAGGTCCCCTACCAGGCTCGGATCTCCCTGAACCGCCGCGCCGTCTTCGCTCGGGACGACCACAGGTGCCAGTACTGCGGGGCATCGGCCGAGAACATCGACCACGTGATCCCCAAGAGTCGTGGCGGCAGTCACTCGTGGGACAACGTCGTTGCCTCCTGCCGCCCGTGCAACTCCCGCAAGAGGGACCGGTCTCCGGAGGAAAGCGGGATGCGCCTGCACCGCGTCCCCACCGCTCCCCGCCAGCGCACCTGGATACTCGTGGCTTCCGGCGCTATCCGCTCCGATTGGGAGCCTTACCTGGTGACCCGGCCGGCGGCGAGCCTTTCCGCCTGAGCAGCCGGTGCCCTGGGAGGTCGGACGCGAACGGGGTCTCGCCGCGGAGCTTCACCGGAGCTCCGCCGAACTCGCGTCGGCGCCCGGTCCGCATCGAAGCGTGCGCCTGATGGAGGCTGTCGTCCCGGCGCTCGTCCTCGGCAGCGCTCAGCCGGAGTCGCACGTCGATGCTGCCGCTGCCCGCGCTGGGGGGGTCGACGTCGTCCGCCGGCGCAGCGGTGGCGGAGCCGTCTACGTGAGCGCCGCCTCGGTCCTCTGGGTCGACTTCGTCATACCGGCCGAAGACCCGTTGTGGGACCCGGACGTCGGCAGGGCCGCCTGGTGGGTCGGGGACGCGTGGGTGCGCGCCCTCAGCCGAGTGGGTGTCGACGGCGCGGTGGTGTGGAAAGCCGGCATGCGTAGAAGCGAGTGGTCGGACCGCATCTGCTTCGCCGGGACGGGACCGGGCGAGGTCCTCGTCGGCGGGGCCAAGGTCGTAGGGGTCTCCCAGCGGCGGACGCGCGCAGCAGCGTTGTTCCAGACCGCAGCCGTCGTGAAGTGGGCGCCCGACGAGCTTCTCGGGATCCTCTCGCTCCCCCCTCGGGACCGTGAGCGGGCGCGCACGGACCTGGCCGTCGCGGTTGCGGGTGTCGGCGAGGCTGCCGGCGCCCGTCTCTTCGAAGCGCTGGTCGCCTCGCTACCCGCCTGAAGCCAGGGAAGGAGCCGCGAAAACGCGGAAATAGCTCAGCGCGGCCGTAGAAATGGTTGACAGTGGGGGGTTAGAACCATAAAGTGGCGATAGGTGGCGCGAAGGGGAGGGCCCTAAGGCCATGCACGGCCAAAGCGGCAGATGACCAACCAGCAGAGGTAGCAGTGATCGGAGAAGTGGCCTGTGGCTATGCGCTTCGTGGGGAGGTACGAGCACTCCCTCGACGTGAAGGGGAGGATCATCCTTCCGGCGCGCTTTCGGGCCAGCTTCGACACTCTCGCCTTCGTCTCGAAGCACAACGAGCGCTGCCTCGCCGTGTGGACCCCGGAAGCGTTCGAGAGGAAGCTCGACGAGATGGAGGAGCTGCTGGACCGTACCCCCCACGACCGGCAAATGGTGCGGGCCTGGGCGTCGGGTTCGGCGGAGGTGGAGCTGGACAGGCAGGGCAGGCTTCAGATCCCTGCGTACCTCAGGGAGTACGCCCGGTTGGAAAGCGCGGTGCTCGTGCACGGCGCGATCACCCATGTCGAGCTGTGGGATCCCTCGGAGTGGGAGGTCCGAGGCAGCCCAGGGGACGAAGAGTTGGCGGAACCGAGCACCCGCACGATTCCAGAAGAAGGAGCCTGAGAGCACACGACGCGAGGTCTTTTTCCCACACGAATTCCTTGGGCTGGAGCATGCGCAGCCCTTCGACCGGCAGGGTGGAAGTCCCCTTCTCCGCCCGCTTCCACTTCGCACGATCGGGGAGAAATCCCGACGGCAGGCTGGTCGAGGGGCTGCGGATGGTCCGGCGTGAACCGGCTGTGAGCACATTCGTTCACTCGCCGGTGATGGTGAGAGAGGTCGTCGACCTGCTCGCGCCGTGCCCGCCTGGTGAGGTTCTCGACGCGACGGTCGGAGGCGCCGGCCATGCCAGAGCGCTTCTCGAGGCGGCGCCGCACCTGCGGGTGATCGGCCTCGACCAGGACCCGCAAGCTGTCTCAGCTGCCAGCGCCGTGCTCGAGCCCTACGAGAAGCGCGCTCGGGTCGTCCGGGCGCGCTTCGACCGGCTCGACGCTGTCCTCGACCGGCTAGGAGTGGGGGAGATCTCCGGGGCGCTGTTCGATCTCGGAGTGAGCTCCCCCCAACTCGATCGCCCGGAGCGTGGGTTCACCTACAGGGCTGATGCGCCTCTCGACATGCGCATGGACCGCGATCGGCCCATGAGCGCCGCAGACGTGGTCAACGGCTGGCCCGAAGCCTCTCTCGTCACACTGTTCCGCGAGAACGGCGAACCCCGTTTCGCCCGCCGCATCGCCAAGGCGATCGTCGCTGCCCGTCCGCTCGCAACGACCTCGCAGCTCGCGGAGACGATCCGTGATGCCATCCCGGCGGCGGCCCGCCGAACCGGAGGCCACCCGGCGCGGCGGGTGTTCCAGGCCATCAGGATCACGGTCAACGAGGAGCTAGAGGTGCTGCCTCTGGCTCTGGACGCTGCGTTGTCGAGGCTCGCGCCGGGAGGTCGTTGTGTGGTGCTCGCATACCACTCGGGTGAGGACAGGATCGTGAAGGAGCACTTCCGCCTCGCGTCCACCGGCGGATGTGTCTGCCCACCGGGCCTGCCGTGCGTATGCGGGGCGCAGCCGACCGTGCGGCTTCTCACGCGGGGCGCCCGCAAGCCCTCGGCCGAGGAGATAGCCGCCAACCCGCGTTCGCAGAGCGCGCGACTGCGCGCCGTCGAACGCCTTCAATCGCCCCTCGCCGCTGGAGGCCGGGAATGAACGAGCCGGTATCCGCTGCACGCCGGGCGCGGCTAGCACCCGCGCCCGGTGCCATCCGGACGTCGTCTCGTCCGTCTGCCGCACGCGCCGCGGCCGCGGCGCGACTCGCCGGTTCGCAGCCGGCCCGGCAGTGGCCGTTCGATCCTCGCAGGGTCGGTGAGGGTATTCGCCACCTGCGCGTCGTCCAGCCGCGCCAGCTCACCGTGGCCGAGCGTCGCCGGCGCACGCGACGGCTGCTCGAGGCGGGAGTCGGCCTCGCGGTCGTCGTCGTATTCGGCCTCGTCTACCTGCATGTCGTGCTGGCCCAGCGGCAGTTCGCCATCGACCGCACGGCAGCACAGGTCCAGCAAGAGCAGGCCCGTTACCAGAGCTTGCGACTGGAGGTCGCGCAGCTCGGGTCGCCGCAGAACGTCATCGCCACGGCCGAAGGCCAGCTCGGAATGGTGCAGCCGGCATCGGTCACCTACCTGACGCCCGCCCACGAGACCGCCACACCGGCGAGCACGGCGAGCGCGGCGAATGCGGCGGGGACGGGATCGGCGCCGGCCGGCGACGCCGACTGGCCCCAGATCAAGTCCCAGCTGGCAGGCAGCCCATGACCGCGCGGCCCCCAGCCGGGGGCCGCGCGGTGCAGGCCGGCGGCAGCGCGCGACGTCACGCGTCCACTGCGCGGAGAGGCAACCCCGGGGACGGAAAGGCGAAGCGGCGCGGTCGCGCGCATGGTAGGCCTCGCCCAGGTCTCGATGCTGTCGGTCGCTTCCGGGCGTTCGTGATCCTCGTGGGTATCACTGTCGCGTTTGTTGCAATCGGCGCCAAGTTGGTGGTCATACAGGGTGTCGACTCCGCCAGGTACGCGGCGGTCGGCGCGTCGGAGTGGAAGACCACGGTGACCCTGCCCGCCGAGCGTGGTGCGATCCTCGACCGCAACGGCAACGAGCTTGCCATGTCCGTCCCGCAGACGACCATCTACGCCGACCCTCATCAGGTCAACGATCCACGCGCGGAAGCGGCAGCCCTTGCTCCCATCCTCGGGATCAGCGAATCCACCCTCGACGACGACCTCACCCGTGACAGCAGCTTCGTCTACCTGGCGCACACCGTTCCCGACGCCACGGCGGCGGCCGTTTCCAAGCTGGATCTGGCCGGCATCTACAGCCTGAAGGAGCCGAAGCGCTTCTATCCCGCCGGACAGCTTGCGGCGCCGCTGCTCGGCAAGGTCGGTACCGACGGTGCCGGCCTCGGCGGGCTCGAGTACGAGTACAACAGCCTCCTTACCGGCAAGCCCGGCAAGTCCGTGGAGCAGATCGACCCGCAGGGTCGCCAGATCGCGGGAGGCCTCGAGCAATACCAGGCGCCCATGGCCGGCCAGGACCTCGTCCTCAGCATCGACGAGCCGCTCCAGTACGAAGCGGAGCAGGCCCTGGCCCAGGCCGTCGTCGCCGCGCGGGCGAAGGGCGGGATCGCCCTTCTCATGGACACCAAGACCGGCGAGATCCTGGCCGACGCGCAGCTGACCATGCCCTCCCCCGGAAGTAAGCAACCGCCCGCAGTGCCGGTCAGCATCCCGGCGCCGCCCGACGCGGGAGCATCCGCTTCGAGCGGACCTCAACCACAGCCCGTCGAGTCTCCCTCGGCCAGCGCATTCACCCGGGTCTACGAACCGGGTTCGGTCAACAAGCTGATCACCATCTCCGCGGCTCTGCAGACGGGGGTGATCGTTCCTTCCGACGTCTTCGCGATCCCCAACACCTACGCCGTCGCCGGCACCACCTTCCACGACGCGGAGAACCACCCGACCGAGCATTGGACCGTCACCGACATCCTCGCCAACTCCTCGAACATCGGGACGATCCAGATCGCGCAGAAACTCGGCAAGTCCAATCTTCTGCACTACGTCCACAGTTACGGCCTGGGCTCTTCGACGGACATTCACTTCCCGGGAGAGTCGTCGGGACTCCTGCCCACCTACTGGTCCGGCACTTCGATCGCCGACGTTCCCATCGGGCAGGGAATCGCGGTCACGGCCACCCAGATGATCGCCGCGTACAACACCGTCGCCAACGGCGGCGTGTACGTCGCGCCTCGTCTGGTGGACGCGACGATCGACGCCGAAGGCAAGGAGCACCGCATGGCGCCGCAGCCGACACACCGGGTCGTGTCGACCACCGTTGCCAACGAGATGCGGACCATGCTCGACGAGGTGGTCAGGGTGGGGACCGGCACGGCCGCCAACCTCGACCCCTACACCGTTGCAGGAAAGACCGGAACGGGGCTCGTGCCCTCCCCGACCGGAGGTTACGAGGCAGGTCACTATGTGGCGAGCTTCGCCGGTTTCGTACCCGCCGAAGACCCGCAGATCACCGGCATGGTCGTCATAGACGACACCCCTGACTACGGAGCGGCCGCCTCTGCTCCCACCTTCGCCACCATCGCCCGCGACGCGCTTCACGAGTTGGGCATACAGCCGATGCCGAAGCTGCCGCCGGCGCCCGGAGTCCCGTTGGCGACAAGCACATCGGCAACCGGCGCAGGTGAGATCGCGGGAGCCCCGCTACCCGGTCTGGCGACGCCGCCGAGCGTAACTGGCCCGGCCTCGTCCACGACATCGACCACGGTTTCTCCGGGCAACGGTTCGGCTGCGACGACGTCGACGACCCAGCCCGGCTCGCCCGGGACCACCTCACCGCCGACGACAGCGGCTCGCCCGCCCTCGACCACCACAGCTGCCCCGCCGACCACGTCCCAGCAGTCACGATCCAGCCCGAGCACCGGCTGAGCAAGCGATGCGGCTCGACGGGTTGGTTGCGGAGGCGGGCCTGGCGGCACTGGATCTGATCGTCGAGATCAGTGGGGATCCCTCGACCGAGGTTCTGTCGCTCACCATGGACTCCCGCGGTGTCACCGCGGGAGCGATGTTCGCGTGTGTCCCGGGTCACACCATGGACGGCCACGAGTTCGCGGGTGAGGCCGTCGCGGCGGGAGCCGCCGCGCTGCTGTGCGAAAGGCGCCTGGAGGTAGGCGTGCCGCAGGTCGTCGTGACCTCGGTCCGGCGGTCTTTGGGGCCGGTCGCCGACGCGATCTTCGGCCATCCCTCGAGGCAGCTGACCGTGGTCGGGGTCACGGGGACCAACGGCAAGACCACCACGTGCGCCCTCCTGTCCTCGGTGTTCGATACGAACGGGTGGCCCAGCACTACCATCGGTACGCTCACCCAGCAGCGCACCACCCCCGAAGCACCGGAGCTGCAAGCTCTTCTGGCTGGTTGGCGGGACCGCGGGGGCCGAGCGATCGCCATGGAAGTCTCCTCCCACGCCCTCGATCAGCACCGCACCGACGCGCTGAGCTTCGCAGCAGGAGTGTTCACCAACCTGACACCCGAGCACCTCGACTATCACGAAACCATGGACCAGTACTTCGAGGCGAAAGCACGGCTCTTCGAGCCGGGCAGTGTCCGCCTGGCGGTGGTTAACACCGGCGACGCATGGGGTTCCCGGCTCGCGGAGCAGGTGCGCTCCAGTGGCCTGCCGGTGGCCGAGTTCTCGCTCTCCGACGCGAGCGACCTCGAGCTACGGCCCGGTGGCAGCACCTTCGTCTGGGAAGGGCACCGGCTCGTGGTCAATCTGGGCGGGCGGTTCAACGTGGAGAACGCCCTTGCGGCGGCTACGTGCGCCCGGTCGTTGGGGATCGAGACCGACGCCATAGCGGCCGGCCTGGCTTCGCTTTCAGGGGTGCAGGGTCGCTTCCAGGTGGTCGACGCCGGCCAACCGTTCTCCGTGATCGTGGACTACGCCCACACTCCGGACGGGCTCAGCAAGGCGCTGATGGCGGCCAGAGAACTCGGGTCCGGAAAGCTGATCGTCGTCTTCGGGGCGGGCGGGGACCGGGATCACGAGAAGCGGCCGTTGATGGGGGCGGCAGCCTCCCGGCTCGCGGACCTGGCCGTGATCACCTCCGACAATCCCCGTTCGGAGGACCCGATGTCGATCATCGATCAGATCCTCACCGGAGCCGAGGGCAACGCCAACGTCGTCACCGAGCCTGACCGCGCAGCTGCCATCGCGACTGCACTGGCGAACGCGTCGGGCGGCGACGTCGTGCTGATCGCCGGTAAGGGGCACGAGCGAGGGCAGGACATCGGCGGCCGCGTGGTGCCCTTCGACGACGTCGAGGTGGCCAATGCCGCCATCGCACGGATACTCGCTTCGAGGCGACCCGGCGAATGATCGATCTGCTGCTCGCCGGAGGCATCGCGCTCGCGGTCGCCATGCTCGGGACACCCCTGCTGATCAGCTGGCTGCGCAAACGCGGCATCGGCCAGCAGATCCGCGAGGACGGCCCCGAAAGGCACCTGACGAAAGCCGGCACGCCGACCATGGGCGGCGTCGCCCTCATCGGTTCGGCCGTACTCGGATACCTCGTCTCGCACATCGAGACCACCTTCACCACCCGCGGCATCGTGGCGACCGTCACCGTGTGCGCGGCGGCCGGGATCGGCCTCATCGACGACTGGATCAAAGTGCACCGGCAGCGCAGTCTCGGTCTCAACAAGAGGGCCAAGGCGGGCGGTCAGTTCGTGGTGGCGCTCGCATTCGCGATCGTCTGCGTGACCTGGTTGAAGGTCGACACCCATCTGTCGTTCACCCGGTACAACTCACTCGGGATCGACCTCGGGAAGGTCGGCTGGGTGATCTTCGCGGTGCTCGTGATCGTCGGCTTCAGCAACGCGGTCAACCTCACCGACGGTCTCGACGGTCTGGCCGCCGGGTCGTCGACGTTCACGTTCGCCGCCTTCACGGTGATCGGCTTCTACCAGCTGAAGCACTTCGATCTCTACAGGAACCCGGCTTCGCTCGACGAAGCCGCGCTCGCCACGGCGATGATCGGAGGCTGTGCGGGCTTCCTGTGGTTCAACGCGGCTCCCGCCCGCATCTTCATGGGGGACACCGGCTCGCTCGGAATCGGCACGGCTGTCGCGACGCTTGCTCTGTTGGAGAACGTGGATCTCCTGTTGCCGATCGTCGGTGGACTCTTCGTGCTCGAGACCCTCTCGGTGATCGTACAGGTCGGGAGCTTCCGTCTCTTCGGCCGCCGCGTGTTCCGGATGGCGCCGATACACCACCATTTCGAACTCGTCGGATGGCCCGAGACGACCGTGATCGTCCGCTTCTGGATACTCGCAGGCCTGTTCACAGCGCTGTCGCTCGGAGCGTTCTACGCGGACTTCCTGTCCAAGGGGGGAACCGGATGACGGGGCGCGTGGTGGTCGTGGGTTTCGGGGTCACGGGAAGGGCGGTGGCGCGTTGCCTTCTGGCGCGCGGCGACGAGGTCACCGTCTTCGACGACTCCCCTTCGACGGATCTCGTCGCGGCCGCGGCCGCGCTCGGCGTCTCGGTGGAAGCGACCCCGCCCGCCTCGGATCTCACGGGTCGCATCTCAGGAAGCAAGCTGCTGGTCCCCAGCCCCGGCGTCCCGGCGTCGCATCCGGTCTACGAGGCGGCGGATGCGGCCGGTGTACCTGTGCGCTCGGAGATAGAGCTGGCGTGGGAGATTCGTCCCGCCGGCGGCCCGGAGCTCGTCGCGATCACCGGCACCAATGGGAAGACGACCGTGACCACCCTGGTGGCCGCCATGCTGCAGGCGTCCGGCAGGTCGGCGATCGCTGCGGGCAACATCGGCGTCCCTCTGGTCGAGGCCGTCAACTCCGGCACGGACGTCTGCGTGGCCGAGGTGTCGTCCTTCCAGCTTCAGTTCATCGAGGCGTTCCGGCCGCACGTGAGTTGCTGGCTGAACCTCTCACCCGATCACCTCGACTGGCACCCGACGATGGGCCACTACGCAGCCGCCAAGGCGCGCATCTGGCAGAACCAGGGCCCCGGCGACACAGCGGTGATCAACGCCGACGACCCTCTCGTGTCGGCTGCCGCTTCCTCGATCCCCGAGGGTGTCGGCGTCGTCGAGTTCTCGATCGCGAAAGCGGAGGCTGGTTACGGCTTCGACGGCGACGTCTTGCGCGGGCCGGACGGTGACCCGATCGTCGCGGCGAAGGAACTGCCGCGTGCCCTTCCTCACGATGTCGCGAACGCGCTGGCGGCCGCAGCGGTCGCAATGGCAGCCGGCGCGTCGACCGAGGGTTGCCGCTCGGCGTTGAGAGGAGCACCCCTTCTGCCGCATCGGGTCGCGCTCGTCGGCTCCGGTGGGGGAGTCGACTGGTACGACGATTCGAAGGCAACCACTCCGGCGTCGGTCGTCGCCGCGGTCGCCGGCTTCCAGTCCGTGGTTCTCATCGCCGGCGGACGCAACAAGGGGATCGACCTCAGCGTGCTGGGTTCCACGGTCCCTCCCGTTAGGGCCGTGGTCGCGATCGGAGAAGCAGCGGGCGAGGTGATCGAGGCGTTCCGTGACCTGGTCCCCGTGCAGAGCGCCGGCACGATGGAGGAAGCGGTCTCCGCCGCGGCCCGGTTGTCCCGGCCGGGTGACTCGATCCTGCTGTCGCCGGGCTGCGCCAGCTTCGATTGGTACACGTCCTACGCGGCGCGCGGTGACCATTTCGCTTCGCTTGTGAAGTCGATGTTGTCGAAGGGGGAATCATGATCCGTACCGATCAACTCACGCGAGGTCGCCCCGCGCGGAATGGCGGGGCACGCGCCACGGTCTCACGGCCCGCGCCGGCTCGTGCTCGCGAACGCGGCTCTGCGTCGACGCAAACCCGTGCACCGTCTCGGGTTCCGTCCCAAGGCGGGACCTTCATCCTGCTCGTCTCTTTGCTGGCCGTCCTCTGCCTTACCGGCGTGGTCATGGTCCTGTCCGCCTCGTCGATCCTCAGCCTCCACCAGTACGGGTCGCCGTGGCACTTCTTCCTCCGCGAGATCATGTGGCTGACGGTCGGCATCGCCGGGTTCGCCGTCGCCGTCCGGGTCGATCACCAGGCTTGGCGGCGCCTGGCGCCGGGAGCGATGTACGTGTCGATCGGCTTGCTCTTCGCCGTCCTAGTGCCGGGTATCGGCGTCCGGGCGTCGGGCGCGGCCCGCTGGCTCGGTACGTCGTCTTTGCAGATACAGCCCTCCGAGATGGCAAAGCTGGCACTGGTCGTGTTCGCTGCGGACATCCTGGACCGGCGGTCACGCAAGGGCGACTGGAAGTACCAGGCGGTGCCGGTGCTGGCGGTTCTCGGCTTGCTCGTGCTTCTCGTCATGGCCCAGCCCGACATGGGGACGACCATGGTGCTCGTATGCATTGTGCTCGCCATGCTGTTCACCGCCGGCGTGCCGGCCGCCGTCATGGCAGCGCTCATGGGTTTCATCGCCTCCTGCGGTCTCCTGCTCGCGGTGGCGGCACCGTACAGGTGGCGCCGGATGACATCGTTCATCAACCCCTTCAAGGACGCTTCGAACACCGGGTACCAGTCGGTGCAGGGTCTCCTGGCTCTCAGCCACGGGCACGTCCTCGGGGACGGCCTAGGGTCGAGCATCGCAAGTTACGGCTACCTGCCCAACGCGCAGACCGACTTCATTTTCGCCGTTCTGGGCGAGGAGACGGGCCTGTTGGGCGGCCTGGTCCTCAGCGGCCTGTTCGTGCTGCTCGGTGTCGTCGGGGTGAGGCTGGCGTGCAACGCCCGCACCCGTTACGCAGCTCTCCTGGCAGCGGGGATCACCGCGTGGATCGTCGGGCAGGCCGTGATCAACATCGGCGCGGTGGTCGGGCTCCTGCCGGTGACCGGCGTGCCGTTGCCGTTCGTCTCCTTCGGCGGATCCTCGCTCGTGATCAACCTCTTCGCCATGGGAGTGCTCGCCAACATCGCAAGGCCACGGTGACCGAGCGGCCACCTCGCGTCTGGGCGGTTATCGCGGGAGGCGGAACCGGTGGCCACACTGTTCCTGCCCTGGCAATCGGGCGGGCGCTCGTGGAGCGCGGCCACCCCCGGGAGAGCATTCACTTCGTGGGGTCGGCCAGGGGAATCGAGCGCCGGATGGTACCAGCGGCTGATTTTTCGATAACCCTGCTTCCCGGGAGGGGAATAGCCAGGCGGCTGACGCTCGACAACGTGGGCGCGGTCGCCGGTCTGGCATGGGCCTTCTTCCGCGCGGTCGGCTTGCTGCTCCGACTGCGACCCGCCGTCGTGGTCACTGTCGGCGGATACGCCAGCGTGGCGTGCGCTGCCGCGGCGGCCCTGTTGCGCATCCCCCTGGTCGTCGCCGAGCAGAACGCGGCCCCGGGCCTCGCGAACCGCCTAGCAGGCCGGGTGGCGCGCGCGTGTGCCGTGTCGTTCCCGGGCACACCGCTGCCTCGCCCGGTCGTGACCGGGAACCCGGTCCGTCAGGAGATCGTCTCGGTTGACCGATCCGCACAAGAGCGCGCTCGGTCGAAGACGGAGCTGGGCATACCTCCTGAACGCACCCTCGTAGCCGTTGCCGGCGGATCGCTCGGTGCCAGGCGCATCAACGACGCCACCCTCGGCCTCGCCTCGCTCTGGTGTGACCGGACCGACGTCGCGATCCGTCACGTGGTGGGAGAGCGCGACTACGAGTCGGCAGCCGCGAGGACGCCGGTGCTCGAGCCGGGAACCCTCGTCTACCAGTTGGTCAGTTTCGAGGACAGGATGGACCTTCTTCTGAGCGCAGCCGATGTGACGGTGCAACGCGCCGGCGCAAGTACCGTCGCCGAGCTGTCGGTGGCAGGTGTGCCGTCGGTGCTGGTCCCCCTTCCCGGCGCGCCCGGGGACCACCAGACCCTCAACGCGCTCAGCCTTGCGCAGGCGGGTGCCGCCGTGATCGTGCCGGACGCCGAGCTCGACGCCGGGAGGCTCGCCTCTGAGCTCGACCGTCTCATCTCCGACCCGGCGATCCTCGAGTCGATGGCGACCGCGGCGAAGGCCCTCGGCCGCCCCGACGCAGCGTCCGCGGTCGCCGCGCTCGCGGAAGAGCACGCCCGTGGCTGACCAGCGGGGGATCCCGGACCTCGCGAGGCCGGTTCGGATCCACGTCGTGGGAGCGGCCGGCGCCGGGATGAGCGCCATAGCGACCGTTCTGGCGGCCATGGGTCACCGCGTCACCGGCAGCGACGCCGCCGGCGGCGCCGCGGTCCAGCGCTTGAAGGACATCGGTGTCGATGTCCACGTCGGGCACGACCCGGCGTTGGTGGAGGGCGCCGAGATCGTCGCCGTCTCCACCGCCGTGCCCGACGGGGACCCGGAGGTGCAAGCGGCACGTGCGAAAGGCGTGCGGGTGGTCCGCAGGTCAGAGATCCTGGCGGCCATCTGCCGGCAGAAGCGGACGATCGGCGTCTCCGGCACCCACGGCAAGACCACGACCTCGTCCATGCTTGCGGTGCTGCTGCGCCACGCCGGGTTCCGCCCGTCGATGGTGATCGGCGGGGACGTAGCCGGCGTGGGCCCTGGCGCGGTCTGGGAACCCGACGGGGAATGGATGGTCGTGGAGGCCGACGAGAGCGACGGTACGTTCCTGGAGCTCGGGTGCGAGGCGGTCGTGGTCACCAGCGTGAGCGCGGACCACCTGGACCACTACGGCACCCGCCAGGAGATCGACGCCGCCTTCCGGCGTTACGTCTCCGAAGCACCCGGACCCGCGGTCATCTGCGCCGACGACCCGGGAGCATCCGCGTTGGTGCCCCACGTCACTCCAAAGGAGCGCGTACGTACCTACGGGCAGTCGCGCGACGCCCGTGTCCGGGTGAGCAACGTCTCGCTTCAGCGGTTCGGGAGTGAGTTCGACCTGCACGACGACGGTCGACCGAGAGGCCGTTTCGTCGTGGCCGCGCCCGGCTTGCACAACGTTCTCAACGCGTCCGGCGCGATCGCAGCTGCGGTCTCGATAGGAAGTGGCTGGGAGGCCGCGCGGGACGGGATCGCGGCGTTCGAGGGAGTCGGTCGCCGATTCGAGTTGAGAGGGGAATCCCGCGGCGTCACCTTCGTCGACGACTACGCGCACAATCCCGAGAAGGTGACCGCCGCACTGGCAGCGGCGCGCGCCGGTCGATGGCAGCGCGTCGTGGCGGTCTTCCAGCCCCACCGTTTCACGCGAACGCAAGCCTTGTGGCGCGAGTTCGGACCTGCTCTCGCCGGAGCGGACATCCTCGTCGTCACCGATGTCTACGGCGCGGGGGAGGACGCGATCCCCGGAGTGAACGGCGAGCTGGTCGCCCGAGCAGTGAGGGACACCTCTCCAAGCTCGGACATCCGGTACGTCCCCACGCTCGAGGGCGCCGCCCGCCTCCTCGCCGAGCTGCTCCGCCCGGGCGATCTGTGTCTCACGATGGGCGCCGGGGACGTCACGAAGCTCCCCGGGCTCGTGATGGGACTGCGCGAGGGAGACCCCGATGCCTGAATTCCCGGCACCGGCGGCCGGCGCGGACCGGTCCGCGGTCGAGGTCGCCGCGAAGCACCTCGCTCCTCTCGGGGAGCAGGTGCAGCGAAACGGCCCGTTAGGCGTTCTCACGACATACCGCGTCGGTGGTGCCGCAGCGCTCCTGGTGACCGCCCGCGACGTGAGCGACCTCGCTGCGGTCGCCTCGGCGTCGAGAGCGTCCGGCTTGCCGGTGCTGACCGTCGGCAAAGGGTCGAACCTGCTCGTCTCCGACGCCGGATTCCCCGGGATAGCGCTGATCCTCGAACCAGACGCGTTCTCGGGCATCGAGATCCACGGGACCACCGTGCGGGCCGGCGCCGCGGTAGCTCTGCCCGTTCTCGCCCGCCAAAGCGTTGAAGCGGGGCTCACCGGCATGGAGTGGGCGGTCGGGGTTCCCGGATCGGTCGGAGGCGCGGTGCGGATGAACGCCGGCGGCCACGGATCCGACATCGCGCACCACCTCATCCGCGCAACCGTCTTCGACCTCCGCAAACAGGACGGGGCGTCGCAGTGGCGCATCGCCGACTTGGACTACTCGTACCGCCACTCGGCGGTGACCCCCCAGCACGTCGTGATCGAAGCGAGCTTCGGTCTGGCGAACGGCGACCCCGGCGCCGGCAAGGAGACCATCCGCGAAATCGTCCGTTGGAGGCGCGACCATCAACCGGGTGGGCAGAACGCCGGTTCGGTGTTCACCAACCCGCCCGGCAGCTCTGCAGGCGCGCTGATCGACTCGGCGGGCCTCAAGGGACGCCGATGGAGGAGCGCGGAAGTGTCGACCAAGCACGCCAACTTCATCCAAGCCGACCAGGGCGGCTCCGCTGACGACGTGAGGGAGCTGATCCTTCTGGTGCGCAGGGAGGTCGAGCGGCGCCACGGGATCTCCCTCCAGCCGGAGGTCAGGATGATCGGCTTCGAAATGGATCAACCTCGAGTGGAGGATCAGGCTTGAGCACGACGCTCGAGAGTGGGAAACGGCCCCGCATGGACCCGCGGATCGCCCGGCGCCGCCTCGAGGTCCGCAGGGAGGAAGGGCGGAGGCGTCTGCGGATCCTCGTCACCTGCTCCGTGGCGGCGGTCATCGTGTGCCTGCTCGTCGGGTCGTTGTGGACACCGATATTCAAGGTCCGCCACGTTCGTGTGAACCTCGGCCCCGCACCCACGGGGCCCGCCGTACCCGCGACGGTGTCGCTGAACGCGCAGCAGGTGATAGCGGCAGCCGGCCTGGCGAAGCGGCGTCTCATGATCGACGTCGACGGTGCAGCGGTGGCGCGCCGGCTCGACGGGGTCCCCGTCCTCGGTGACGCTCGCGTGTCGATCGATTGGCCCGGGACGGTCCGTGTCAGCGTTGTCGAGCGCCGGCCGGTCGCCACGGCCGCCGCTCCAGCGCAGCAGGGGAGCCCGCCGCGGTGGGCCCTCGTGGACGCGACCGGCCGCGTGCTGTCAGTGACCTCCACGCCTGTGGCGGGACTGCCGGTGATATACGGCTCCGGTGCGCTACCCGGACCCGGCGGCTGGTTCCAGGGCAGCGCGGGCCCGTCGGCTCCTTTGTCCACCGCTGCTGCTCCGGGCGCCAGATCCCCGGTGTCAGCGGCGCTCGTCGACATGAACGCGCGGTCGGACAGCACTGACGTCCCCGAAGGCATCGCCGCCGCCCTCGCGCTCGCCGCGGCGCTGCCGGCGGACATCCGCGGCGAGGTGCAGTCGATCACGCTCGACCCCAAGGCACCCGCTGTCCTGACCCTCGCCGTCCTGCCGGCGAAGGTGGCGTCTGGTTGGATCAGCGTCCACCTGGGCGACGGTTCTCAGCTCGCCGCCAAGCTGACCGCCTTGGACACCCTGCTCACCCAGGCGAATTTGTCCGGGGTGACCTCCATCGACCTGTCGGTTCCTGACCGTCCGGCAGCCTTGACGGCGCGATGAAGCCCGGGGTAGCCTCTCAACCCACGCCGGAGGTTGACATAACTCTCTAGTAGAAGTCAAGACTTTGCGAGGGATTCAATGCTCGAGCATCCGCGACGGCGAACTCGCGGCGTGACACGCTTTTGACCACAGCACTCGTTTCGATCGATAAAGAGCACCGGGTTCCCGGTGCGTTGCAGTGCCCGGGAGGGTTCTCATGGCCGGTGCCGCCCAGAACTACATCGCCGTCATAAAGGTCGTCGGGATCGGCGGCGGCGGCGTCAACGCGGTCAACCGCATGATCGATGCCGGGCTGAAGGGTGTCGAGTTCATCGCGGTGAACACCGACGCCCAGGCACTGCTCATGAGCGACGCGGACGTCAAGCTCGACATCGGCCGCCAACTGACTCGCGGCCTCGGCGCGGGCAGCGACCCCGAGGTCGGCCGGGCGGCCGCAGAGGAGCACCGTGAGGAGATAGAGGAAGTCCTCAAAGGTGCCGACATGGTCTTCATCACCGCCGGCAAAGGCGGCGGGACGGGCACCGGCGGCGCACCGGTGGTCGCGGAGATCGCCAAGTCGCTGGGCGCGTTGACGATCGGAGTCGTGACCCGCCCCTTCGGCTTCGAAGGGAGGCGCCGGTCGCTGCAGGCGGAGTCCGGCATCCAGCGCCTGAAGGAGAAGGTGGACACCCTGATCGTGATCCCCAACGATCGCCTCCTCACGGTGTCCAACGACAAGACGTCGATGGTCAACGCCTTCAAGATGGCGGACGAGGTGCTGCTCCAAGGTGTCCAGGGGATCACCGATCTCATCACCACGCCCGGTTTGATCAACACGGACTTCGCCGACGTCAAGATGATCATGAACAACGCGGGCAGCGCGATCATGGGCATCGGCACTGCCTCTGGCGACGGCCGCGCGGTCACCGCGGCGAAGCTTGCGATCACCTCACCGCTGCTCGAGGCTTCCATCGAAGGCGCGCGCGGGATCCTTCTCAACATTGCCGGCGGCAGCGACCTCGGCCTGTTCGAGGTCAACGAGGCTGCCGAGATCATCCACGGGGTCGCGCACCCCGACGCCAACATCATCTTCGGCCAGGTGATCGACGACTCGATGGGTGACGAGGTCAGGGTCACGGTCATCGCCGCCGGCTTCGACAGGTGGGAGGACGCCTCGACGCGGGATCGATCCGGCTCGAGCGGCGGTATAGGCCTTGCTGAGACGGAACGCGAGCTACGCGACGAAGACGAGATGGGGCTCGTCGGAGATGAGTTCGACGTCCCTGACTTCCTGAAGTAGCGGTGGCAGCCGGGGTGTACATGCACCCGGCCGACTGGGAGCTGGCCGGCGGAATCAGGGTGCGCAGCACCAGCTGCGCGCAGGGGGATATGGCCGGCGCCGGCTCGACCGTCGAACGCCGGAGGCGCGCCGCCGTCGACGAGACGTGGACGCTCCTTCGCCAGGTCCACGGCCCGCGAGTCGTCGTGGTCGACCATCCGGGAGCTGCGAGCGGAGAGCCGGCGGATGCAGCGGTCACGACCAAGCCCGGTGCCGCGCTGGCCGTGCTGACTGCGGATTGCGCGCCGGTCGGCCTCGGCAGCCCAGAAGGCGTGCTCGGCGTGGTGCACGCGGGATGGAAGGGACTGCGGGCGGGGGTGGTCGAGTCCGCGGTCACCACCATGCGCCGGCTGGGCGCCACCCGGATAGAAGCGGTGCTCGGGCCGTGCATCCGCCCCTGCTGCTACAGCTTCGGGGAGGACGACCTCCAGGACATGGCGGGCCGGTACGGTCAGGGCGTTCGCTCCTGCGACAGGCACGGAACGCCGGCGTTGGACCTTCCCGCCGCGGTGAAGGTTGCGCTTCACAACGCCGGCGCGACGTTGGTGGGCGAGTCGAAGTCGTGCACCGGCTGCTCCGGGAGCTACTGGTCGTGGCGGACCGGTTCGACACAGCGGCGCCAGGCGACGGTCGTTTGGCGCCCGTGAGGGAGCAGGCGGTTCTCTTGGACAAGCCGACGGACCCGGAGACGCCAGGAGCGTTCGACCCCCAGTCGGTGAGCGGACGCCTCGCCGAGGTCCGCGAACGCATCCGCGCGCGTGGAGCCGACCCTGACGAGATCCGGATCGTCGCTGTTACCAAGGGATTCGGGTCTGACGCGGTCGGGGCGGCGGTCGCAGCAGGCGCGCCCGACGTCGGCGAGAACTACGGCCAGGAGCTGCTGGCGAAGGCCGGCGCCGCGCCGCCGGGTGCTCGCTGGCACTTTCTCGGCAAGGTCCAGCGGAACAAGGTGCGCCGCCTCGCGCCCGTGGTGAGCGTGTGGCACGGCGTCGACCGGCCCGCTGCCGCCGACGCCATCGCATCAGCCTCCCCCGGTGCGACCGTGTTCGTTGAAGTCAACGTCGCCGGTGCCGCAGGCAGGCCAGGCTGCAGCCCCGGCGAACTGGACGGGCTGGTCGAGCACTGCCGCGGCCTTCCGCTCGACACGGCAGGCCTGATGACTGTGGCGCCGGCCGGCGACGCCGAGGCGGCGCGCCAGTGCTTCCGGTGGCTGGCGGGCGAAGCCCGCCGTCTGGGTCTTCGGGAGCTGTCGATGGGTATGAGCGACGACTTCGAGGTGGCCGTCGACGAAGGCGCCACCACCCTGCGGCTGGGCAGGGTTCTTTTCGGTCCGCGCCCTGGCCGGGTGGCGGTGCAACGATAGGCTTCGGGTTTACTGGGAGGCACTCATGGCATCAGGGATCATGCGCAAGGCGATGGTGTACCTGGGACTCACTGACGACGAGTACGAGGATTACGAACCATATGAGGACCAGCCGCCGGCTGTCAGCCAGCCGCGCCGTTACTCGGAACCGATGGAGAGCGGATCGGTCTCGGCCGTCCGCCCCGTCCGCGAGATGCCAGAGCCCGGCAACGGCGTGACCATAACCCCGCGTTCCGCCGTTGTCCGCCCCATCACACCGATGCACGGGGCGAAGGTCCACGTGGTGGCTCCATCCCGATTCGCCGACGCCCAGGAGATAGGCGATCGTTTCAAGAACGGTCAGCCCGTGATAGTGAACCTGCAATCCAACGATCGCGAACTGTCCCGGCGGATGATCGATTTCTGCAGCGGCGTGACGTACGCGCTGTCGGGAAGCATGGACAAGGTGGCGGACCAGGTGTTCCTCCTCACGCCGTCCAACGTCGAGGTCTCAGCGGAGGAGAAGCGCCGCCTCCAAGAGCGCGGCCTCTACAAGTCCTGACACGGCTCGCGCGTGCTGAGCTTTCGCGGTGGCAACATCCTCTACGACCTCGGGCAGCTCTACGTCCTGATCCTGTTCGCCCGGGCGATACTGAGCTGGTTTCCCTACAGCCACAACTCACCACTGAACCCGGTCCGCAAGATCGTCTTCGTGCTGACAGAACCTGTCCTGGCGCCGTTCCGCCGGATCATCCCGCCGGTGGGCATGTTCGACTTGTCCTTCCTGGTCGCGTTCATCGTCGTCGAGCTGATTGTCCAGAACGTCTTCGCCAGGCTCCCGATCTGAACTTGGGCGTCCCGCTGATCCGCAGGACCCCGCTCAGCGGACCCCCGGTCCGTACGGGTCCGGTGCCGCCGAAGTACAGTTGATCGCATGGAGGTTTCGCCGAAGACCCTGCGTGAAGTCGAGTTCCGGGAGAAGATGCGGGGCTACCACCCCGAGGATGTCGACCATTTCCTCGAGCAGGTGGCGGCTGGCCTGGAGGTGATGCAGGACCGCTTGCGCCAAGCCGTGGAGCGCGCCCAGCGAGCCGAGGCGGCAGCGTCGGAGGCTGGTGGGAGCGATGAGACACTGAGAAAGACCCTCGTGCTGGCGCAGCGGACCGCCGACATGGCTGTCCAGGAGGCGCGCGAGCAGGCGGCGCGGATCCTGGCAGGAGCCGAGCAGCAGGCTCAGGCGATGCTGGCCGACGCCGAGGAGCGGGGCCGCCGGGCGCACGAGGACGCCGTCAACGAAGTCCGCGCCGAGCTCGGCAGGTTGGAGGCCGCGCGCGAGCAGTCGCAGCAGGAGGTGGAAGCGCTCGAGCACTGGCTGGAAGAGCACAAGACCCACCTGCAGGCGTCTCTCTCCGAGGCGCTCGCGTCCGTCGAGAAGGTCGGCGTGCTCTGGCCGGCTCCCACCACGCGGCCGATCGACAACGGTTTGCTCAACCGCGCACCCGCCGCCCAGGAAGGTCATGGCGGTGGCCCGGACACGGCCGTCTGGAGTCCATCCGATGAGGAGTACGAAGGCGAAGAGGAGCTGGAGGCTCCCGGCACCAACGGGCCGTCGTTCGCCCCGCCACTCCAGGCGGGCGTGGTGGACGTGCGGCCCGCAAATGAGGCGAGCGCGGGGCCCGACGACCAGGCGATGGACGACTTCTTCCAGGATGTGGATCCACTCGCCGACGACCGCCGCGGCGGTCGGCTTCGCCGGCGTCGCTAGCACGTCCGGGCGAGTTGGTGGGGCACTCCGGGAACCAGTGGCGCGCGGCAACTAGGGTGCTTCACGCTTCGTCTCCGTTCGGGAAGGTGATCCTGTGTTGCTGCTGGTGACGGTCGGGCTGGTGCTCGCCGGCTTGATACTGCTGATCGTCGGGTTCGTCCAGGACTCCCTCACCCTCATCTACCTGTCGATCGCGTGCGCGGCGATCGCGGGGCTCGCGCTGATCGTCTTCAGCCGTCTCAGCCGCCGGCGTGCGGTCACGTTGGCAGCCGAAGGTGTACCGGCCGCCTCGGGACCGCCTTCACCGAGCCTGGTGCCGGCCGCCTCTGCTCCGGCGCGCGCGAGGGGCACCGGGGCGGTCGCGCCGCCCGCTCCTCGGCCGGACCCATCGGGCTTCGGTTCGGCCGTCGCAGAACCGACAGAGCCGTTCGCCGCCCGGTACGCCGCCGGGCCCGACGAGGAGAGTTTCGACCCGGGGGAGCCGACCGCGCCCCAACCCGCGCGGCCGGTGATCCAAAAGCCGGCGATGGCAACCACCCGGATGGACCCCGTCCGCGAACCGGCACCGGTCGCGGCGAAAGACGCTGCTGAGGACGACGACTGGGGCGACGATGACTGGGGCGACGAGGTCGTGTTCCCCATCGAGGACTACGACGAGCTGAGGGTCGCCGAGATCGTCCCGTTGCTGCCCGAGCTCGACTCCGACGAGCTCGAAGAGGTGCGCGATCGGGAGGCCTCTGGCAAGGCCCGCGGGGGCATCCTTGCGAGGATCGACGAGCTGCTCGGCGTCGCGCCATCCGCTTCCGTGACGAGAGCTACCGCGCCCGGCAGGTCCGCGGCGCGCAAGGCCGCTCCGGCCAAGAAGGCGGCGGCCACCACGAAGAAGGCGCCGGCCGAAGCGGTCGGTCGGGCGGCCCCGGCGAAGGCGGCGGGCGAAGCGGCCGCGGCGAAGGCACCGGTCAAGGCGGCCAAGGCACCGGCCAAGGCCGTCAAGGAGGCCGGCGCGACGACTAAGGCCGTTGCGAAGAAGACAGCTGCCAAAGCTGCTCCTGCACCCGCCCCGGCCAAGAAGGCGGCGCCGGCGAAGAAGGCCGCGAAGGAAGCCGCACCCGCAGCCAGCCCCACGGCCAAGAAGGTCGCGGCGGCCAAGAAGGGTGCTGCGGCCAAGAGCGCAGCGCCAGTCGCGAAGAGCGCCCGGAAGCGCACCCCGCCTCCCGCCTGACGGCGGACCGGGGGCGCCAGATTCCCTCAGTCAGCCGGCGTTTGCAGAGGGAACTTCACTCCGGTCAGTTCTTCGGACACCTCCCAGAGACGTCGTGCGGCGTCCGCGTCGCGAGCTGCTCGGGAACGCCCGACGAGCTTGGGCGAGCCACGTTGCTCCATGAATCCGCCCGGACCGACGTAGCTGTTGCCCGGGATGTCAGCGACTGCCGCGTACAACGTCGGCAGGGCGCCGCCCTGGTCGTCCTGTGCGAAAAGGCGGTTGCCGATGGCCATGAAGAAATCCATCGAGCGCCGTCCGCTGTGCGACTGGAGGTTGGTGGCGGCGTATCCGGGGTGGGCCGCCACCGCCGTGACGTTGGATCCCGCGGCGGCCAAGCGTCGCTGTAGATCGGCGGTGAACAGCAGGTTCGCGAGCTTGGATTGCCCATAGGCACGCCACGCCCGGTAGCGCTTGCGCTCCCAGTTGAGGTCGTCGAAATCGACCTTCGCGAAGTGGTGAACGTAGGAGGAGATGGTCACCACACGGCTCGTGATGCGATCGAGCAGCAGGTTGGTCAGCGCGAAATGCCCGAGGTGGTTCGTGCCGAGCTGCATCTCGAAACCGTCGACGGTGCGGGCCAGTGGCGGCACCATTACCCCGGCGTTGTTGATGAGGATGTCCACGTCGCCGTTCCATTCCACCGCGAACCGGCGCACGGACTCGAGGCTGGCGAGATCGAGGCTGCGGACCTCGGTGTCGCCCTGCATCGTCTCTGCCGCCTCTCGACCTTTGTCGAGGTTGCGGACCGCGAGGACGACACGGGCTCCCCTCGACGCCAGGGCACGTGCCGCGGCTCGACCGATACCGCTGTTGGAGCCCGTGACGATGACGGTACGGCTCTTCATATCGGGAAGGTCTGAGGCGGTGAATGTCGGCATCGGTAGGTCTCCTCTCAGACGCGCTTCACGCTCACTGCGGCGGGGGTCCCGTCGGCTAGCTCGTGGTGCGCCCAGCCCTCGCCCGGCTCCTCCGCGAACCGGATCTCGCGAGCCAGCACCTGCTCGGCGATCCAATCCCGGTGTGCATCGATCGCTGCACCCACCTCCGGTGGGCCGGAGACGTCCAGCAGTATCCGGTCGGCGACGTTGAGACCCTGGTCGCGCCGCATCTGCTGGACGACGCGGACGAGGTCGCGCGCACGCCCCTCGACCGCCAGCTCGTCGGTGATGGCAATGTCGAGCACCACGACTCCACCGTTCTCGGGCAGCGCCCTCGTCGTCGCCTCGTCAGCGGGCTGCACCCTCATATCGAATTCGCCCGACTCGAGGATCGACTCGCCCACCCGAGCCCGCCCGTCGGCCAGGACCTCCCAATCACCCCGTCGCGCGGCTGCTGCGGCGGCCTGGGTGGCGGGCCCCAGACGGGGGGCGGCCACCTGGAACACGATGCCGAGCGTCCGGGTAGCGAGCCCCTCGACCGAGCCGGTGAACACCACCTCCTTGACGTTCACCTCGTCGGCGATGAGATCCGAGAACTTCTCCAGCCTCCCGACGTCGTCGCCGGCGACCGCGAGCCGGGACAGCGGCAGGCGCGCACGGAGCCCGTTCGCCTTGCGCACCGAGTGGGCCGCGGAGCACACCTCCCGCACGAGGTCCATGTCGGCGACCAGCTCGTCGTCGGCAGGCAGCGACGTCGCGTCCGGCCAGTCCTGCAGGTGCACCGACTCGCCGCCGGTGAGGCCCTGCCACACCGCCTCGGACACCATCGGCATCAGCGGGGCGGTGACCCTGCACAGCACCTCGAGCACGGTGCCGAGGGTGTCAAAGGCGTCCTGGGCCGACTGCTCCTCGATGCTGGTGCCCCAGAAGCGGTCGCGGCTGCGACGGATGTACCAGTTGGTGAGAGCGTCGAGGAAGCCTTCCACCGCAGCACATGCGTCGGACAGCTCGTACGAATCGAGCGCGTCCGTCACCGAACCGACCAGGGCGCGCAGCTTGGCAAGGATGTAGCGATCCAGCGTTCCCGGAGCGTCAACACGACCGACCCTGGCCACCCTCCCGTCCGCGTTCGCGTAGAGAGTGAAGAAGTACCAGGCGTTCCAAAGCGGCAGCAGCGCGGAGCGGACCGCGTCTGTGATCCCCTTCTCGTCGGCGATCAGGTTGCCGCCGCGAAGCACGGAGGAGGACATCAAGAACCAGCGCATCGCGTCGGCGCCGTGTCGTTCGAACATCGCCTCCGGATCGGGATAGTTGCGAAGCCGCTTCGACATCTTCTGCCCGTCGTCACCTAGCACGACCCCGTGGGTGAGGCACCCCTTGAACGCGGGCCGGTCGAACAGCGCTACTGCGAGGACGTGAAGCGTGTAGAACCACCCGCGGGTCTGGCCTATGTACTCGACGATGAAGTCGCCAGGAAAGTGCTCGTCGAACCACTCGCGGTTCTCGAACGGGTAGTGCACCTGGGCGAAGGGCATCGACCCCGACTCGAACCAGCAGTCGAGGACGTCGGTGACGCGTCGCATCGTCGACCGGCCCGTGGGGTCGTCAGGATTGGGCCTCGTCAATCCGTCTATGCGCGGCCGGTGAAGGTCCGTGGGGCGCACGCCGAAGTCTCGCTCGAGCTCGTCCAGGCTCCCGTATACGTCGATCCGCGGGTATTCGGGGTCGTCGCTCTTCCACACCGGAATCGGCGAGCCCCAGAAACGGTTGCGCGAGATCGACCAGTCACGGGCGTTGGCGAGCCATTTGCCAAACGACCCTTCCTTGACGTGCTCGGGCACCCAGTCGATCTGCTGGTTGCATTCGAGGAGCCGGTCCTTGATGGCGGTGACGTTGACGAACCAGGAGCTGACCGCCCGGTAGACGAGCGGCGTGTCGGTTCTCCAACAGTGTGGGTAGGCGTGCACGTAGGAGTCCTGGCGGATGAGCGAACCGGCGGAGCGAAGCGCGCGGATGACCGGCTGGTTGGCCTCGAAGACCTGCATGCCGGCGAAGTCCGGAACCTCCTCGGTGAAACGGGTGCGATCGTCGACCGGGCAGATGACCGGTATGCCCGCCGCCGCGCAGACCAACTGGTCGTCCTCGCCGAACCCCGGGGCCAGGTGGACGACTCCCGTTCCTTCGTCGGTGGTCACGAAGTCGGCACCGAGCACGACGAAGGAGTTCTCGGTCGAGGCGAAGTAAGGGAAGAGCGGCCGGTACTTGCGCCCCACGAGGGCCGAGCCCGCGAGCACTCCCGTGCGCGTCGCACCGGCGAGGTCTTTCTCATACTTCGCAGCGGCATCTTCACCCAGGGCAAAGACCCGGCCGTCGCGCTCGTAGACCGCGTACTGGACCGCGGGCCCGACCGCCAGGGCGAGGTTGGAGGGCAGCGTCCAGGGAGTGGTCGTCCACACCCAAAGGTCCATCTCACCGGCCGCGGGCTCCTCGGCCTCCAGCGTGAACGCCACGGTCACGGCCGGGTCCTGCCTGTCGCGGTAGGCGTCGTCCTGTCTCGTCTCGGAGTTGGACAGCGGCGTTTCGCACTCCCAGCAGTACGGGAGCACCCGGTAGTCCTCGTAGAGGAGATCCTTCTCCCACAGCTGCTTGAAGGCCCACATGACGCTCTCCATGTAGGGGAGGTCCATGGTCTTGTAGTCGTTGTCGAAATCGACCCAGCGCGCCTGGCGGGTGACGTACTTGCGCCACTCCTGCGTGTAGCGCAGCACCGACGACTTGCAGTAGCTGTTGAACCGCGCGACTCCGTACTCTGTGATGGGTCCCCGGCCGGACACCCCGAGCTCCTTTTCCGCCTCGGTTTCGGCGGGAAGCCCGTGGCAATCCCAGCCGAAACGCCGCTCTACTCTCTGGCCGCGCATGGTCCGGTAGCGCGGGACGGCGTCTTTGACGTAGCCCGTCAGGAGGTGGCCGTAGTGGGGGAGCCCGTTGGCGAAAGGGGGCCCGTCGTAGAAGACGAACTCGTCCGCGCTGGAACGGGCCTCGACTGACCGGCGGAAGGTATCCGCTTTTTCCCAGCCCGCGAGGATCTCCTCCTCGATCCGAGGGAACCGCGGGGACACTGGCACATCTGGGTACGGTCTGTCGGATCCCTCAGGCATCCCACCACGATACGGTGGAACAAGAAGGCGGTTATGAGTGTTTCGCTGCGAGCAACGTGCGGGCGCGGCCGTGGTAGGGTGCCGCGCCCCTCGGGTACGACGCCGGCGCTACGAGCGAGGTCGCAGGCCAGATGACAGCGAAAAAGGCAACGACTCCAAAGTCCAACAAGACCGTCTCCCGGGTCCTGGCCAGGGCCAAGGCGGCGGTCAAGGGCAGGTCTACCGCCCGGGTTGCTTCGACCCGTGCGGCGTCCGCCAAGCAGGCACCTCCCGTTAAGTCGGCTCGGGCCGGCAAGACGGCGGCGGCCAAATCGGCACCCGCCAAGAAGACAGCACCCGCCAAGAAGACAGCACCCGCCAAGAAGACAGCACCCGCCAAGAAGACAGCACCCGCCAAGAAGACGGCAGGCACAAAGAAGGCCGCGCCGGCCAAGAAGGCAGCAGCACCCAAGAAAGCACCAACGGCGAACAAGACAGCACCAGCGAAGAAGAAAGTGCCAGCGAACAAGACACCACCAGCCAAAACGACCGCTGCCAAGACGCCGGCACCGACCAAGGCGCCAGCGCCTGTCAGGAGCGCCGCAGCGACCAAGGGCGCACCGGCGAAGAAGGCTGCTCCCGCGAAGAAACCCGAACCAGTGAAGGCTGCCGCCAAGACTGCGCCGGCGCAGAAGGCCGAACCTGCGAATGCCGCACCGCAAGCGAAGGCTGCGCCCCCAGCCAAGGCCGGTCAGGTCACCAAGCCGGCCCAACCCTCGAAGGCTTCGACCCCGAAGCCGGCTCCCCCGCCCCCTCCGCCGAAGCCGACGCGCGAGCGCCTCGCGTTCTTCGAGCGGCAGCGGCAACTGCTCCTCGAGGAGCGCGACAACTACATCAGCCAAGCTGAAGTACTCAAGGCACAAGCCGACTCGCTCGCCTTGGAGCACGAGCCGGGTGACGTCCAGTTCGACGAGGAGGGAGGCGAGGGGGGCACCTCCAACGTCGACCGGGAGATGGACCTCGTCCTGTCCGCCCAGGCGCGTTCGGCGGCTGCTGAGATCGACCGCGCCCTGACGAAGATCGACGCCGGTACCTACGGCATATGCGAGCAGTGCGGAAGGCAGATTCCTGACGCCAGGCTGCAGGCGCTTCCTTACGCGGCTCTATGCGTGTCTTGCAAGAGCGGCGGGCTGTCCGCCCGCCGGTAACCGTTCCGGCTGCGGTTGCGGGCAGCGGCCGGCGGTTGTTGGCCGTCCCGGTTCTCGCCGCGATAGTCGTCACGGCGGACCAGGTATCCAAGACGTGGGCTCTGCACCACACCCTTGGGGGTCGCCACGTGTTGTGGACCCTGTGGTTCGATCTCACGTTCAACAGCGGCGCGGCCTTCGGCATCGGGCACGGCGTAACGCCCCTCGTCGAGGCTGCGGTGCTCGTGGTGGTCGTCGGGTTCCTTCTGCTCGGCCACCGGGCGGCGCGGTCGGCTTCCTGGCCGATGATCGCATCCCTGGGTCTGGTCACGGGCGGGGCCGTCGGCAACCTGGCCGACCGCTTCTTCCGTCACATCCCCGGCCGTCCGGGATCGGTCATCGACTTCATCGCCGCCGCCCGCGTGGGCCAGCACGATTGGTGGCCGGTGTTCAACGTGGCCGACTCGTGCATCGTCGTCGGCGTGATAGTCCTGTTGCTCTCGATCCGCCGGCGCCCACAAGCCGGCCGGCCGGGACCTGACGATCCGGCCGAGGAACACGCGAGCACTGATGGATGAGGTGTTCGACGTCCCCGCGGCGCTCGAGGGGGAGCGACTCGACAGGGCGCTCGCCCTCCTGACGGGCCTCACCCGCAAGGAAGTCGACGACATCGTCGCCGCCGGCCGGGTTCAACTCGGCTCCGCTCCGGCCTCGTCGCGCAGCCGCCGGATTCACGCCGGCGAACACATTCGCGTCACCGGAGGGACCGAGCGGCAGACGCCCGCGGCGCCGGGCGGTGAGGAGGGGGTGCCGTTCGAGGTGGTGTGGAGCGATTCGGAGCTTGTGGTTGTCGACAAGCCGGCGGGTGTCGTGGTGCACCCGGGATCCGGAAACCGCAGCGCGACCCTGGTGAACGGCCTCCTCGACCGCTTCCCGGACATGGCAGGCGCGTTCTCCGAACCGGAGGCAGCGCAGCGACCTGGAGTCGTGCACCGTCTCGACAAGGGGACATCGGGGCTTCTCGTGTTCGCCCGCACCCCTGCCGCGCTCGAATCGCTGCAGCACCAGATGGCCTCCCGGTCCGCCCGCCGCGAATACCTGGCTCTCGTGGCGGGGGACCTCGAGTCCGATCGTGGTTTGATCGATGCGCCGATCGGCCGGTCGGCCCGCGACCCTGTCCGCATGCAGGTGCAGGCCGGCGGCAGGCGGGCGCGCACGAGCTACGAGGTCGTGGAGCGCTTCGGAAACCCCGCGTCGTGCTGCCTGGTTCGGTGCCGGCTGGAGACGGGCAGGACCCACCAGATCCGCGTCCATTTCGCTTCCATCGGGCATCCGGTGGTAGGCGACGACCGTTACGGCACCCGCCGGCTCGGGAGCAGGGAACCGCTGAAGCTTGGAAGGCAGTTCCTGCATGCGACGATGCTGTCGTTTGACCATCCGTCGACCGGTGAGCGCTTGAGCTTCGAGTCGCCGCTCCCCGCGGATCTCGCCGCGGTGCTGGACGAGTTGCGGGGTTGCTGAGTCGGCGTGCGCAGATCAACCCCGCTTCGGGCCGCGGTGCCGGCGTTGCTGATCGCTTGCGTCTTTCTCGTCTCGGCATGCGGCTCCGGCACAGGTTCATCAGGGGCGGCCGGTACGACGACGACCACCACCCTCGCTGCGCCTACAGCGACCGTGCGATTCGGGTACATAGGAACCTTGAGCGGCCCCACCGGTTACCTGGGCACCGCTATTCAAGATGGCGAGAAGTTGGCCATCAGCCAGTTCGACGCGGTCAACCCGCCCGTGGGAGTCGCACTGGACAGCGTCGACACGGCCGGCGGTGCGAACCGGGCGCGCAGCGGTGCGCTGCGGTTGGTCTCCGACAGGGTCGTCGCTGTGATCGGCCCGACATCCGGCGCAGCGGCCAGTGCAGCGGACCCGGTCTTCGAGCTGGCGGGAATTCCGAGCATCACGGTTTCGGCGGCCGAGGTGTCGTTGGCTCAGCACCGGTGGAGGTTCTTCCACCGGCTGGTCCCCGACGATTCCGCCCAGGGCCGGGCGGACGGCGGCTACCTCGTGAATTCCCTCCACGCCGCAACCGTGGCCGTGATCGACGATTCGACGGGCCCGTCGCGTGAACTGTCGGTATCGACCGCGCAGGCCGTCACCTCCGCGGGGGCGAGGGTGGTCTACACCGGTCACCTCGACGGGCGGAGCACCGACCTGGTGTCTCTCGCGAACGGCGTTCTGGCAGTGTCACCCAACGCTGTCTTCTTCGCCGGCTCGCCGTCCGATGCAGCGCGGGTGATCAGCCGTCTCCGCGCCGGTGGCTACACCGGTAAGTTCATGCTCGGTGGGTCCGACGGCACCAGGCTGGTCGCAGACGCCGGCGTATCCGCTGAAGGGTCTTACGTGGCGTGCGCCTGCGCGAGCACAGCCGAGAACGGCGGCGCGCAGGCCTTCAACGCCGCTTTTCTCGCCCAGTTCGGGACCAGCCCGGGCCCCTACGCCGCCGAGGCCTACGACGCGACCAATGCGATCCTGCAAGCGATCCAATCGGGACGGTTGTCCCCGGCGGCGATCAACCACTTCCTCGCCTCGATCGACTACGCCGGCATAACCCGCACCGTGAAGTTCCAGCCGGACGGCAACTGGGCCGGTGACAACGTGTACGTGTACAGGGTCCAATCAGGCCAACTGGCCGAGGTGAGCCCTGCGGGATGAGGACTATCGCTGAGCCAGCCGCCAGGCCGCGTTCAGCACGGCGGCGGCCGCAGCGCTCCCGCCGCGCCGGCCCGTGTTGGTGACCGACACCGGCCGCAGGGGCGACGCCCAAAGGGCCTGCTTGGCCTCCGCCGCTCCCACGTATCCCACAGGGAGTCCGATCACCGCCGCGGGGTCGACGGTGCCGGATTCGTGCAGCTCGAGCATCCTGGCGAGCGCGGTGGGGGCGTTCCCGAACACCCAGATCGCACCGTGCAGGTTCTCCCGAGCGCCGGCATCCACGGCGGCCGCCGAACGGGTCAGCCCGCCGACGGCCACAGCTGCGTCGAGGTAGCACCGCACGCAGCGGGAGGCAGCGACCGACGGTACGCCAGCGGCGACCATGTTGGCGTCGCACACGACGTTCGCCCCCGAACGCAGCGCTTCCACGAGCGCGTCGACGGCAGAGTCACCGACCAGCGCGGTGGCCGCAAACGACTCGTCGGCGGTCGCGTGGACCATCCGCTTCACCAGATCGCGCGCGCCCGCAGGCCAACGCGAGAAGTCGATCTCCGACTCCATGATCTGGTACGAGCGCGCCTCGATCGGGTGCACGCGCTGCTGGGCGTTCAAGCGGCTGCCCCGCCGGCGCGGACAACCATCTCGACCGGGTGGATCGCAGCGGCGGGGCACACTTCTACGCACTCGAGGCAGTCGATGCACGCGGAAGGGTCGACACGCGGCCGGAGGGGCGACCTCGCCAGAGCGTTCGTGGGGCACGTCACCACGCACGCGCCGCAAGCGGTGCAGTTCGGGGATACGGCCACGGTCATCGGTCGGACCCGTATCCCCTGGGAGTGACCATCCGCCCACCGATCCAACGGGTCTGCGTGGATCCGACGACCACGACAGAGAGCATCCCGACTTGCCCGGCGTCCACTCCGGCGAGTGTGGTCCGCACCACCTCCTGCTCCGGGCGACCGGCTTCGGTGACGACGGCTGCGGGGGTGTCCGGGGATCGCGCGCCCGCGAGTATCTCCAAGGCGCGGGGAAGTTGTGTCACGCGCCGGCCCGACCGAGGGTTGTACAGCGACACGACGAAGTCGCCGTCTGCGACGGCCTTCAAGCGGCGCTCGATCACGTCCCACGGCGTCAGCAGGTCCGACAACGACACAGACGCGTGGTCGTGCCCCAGCGGTGCGCCGAGCAGCGCAGCCGCGCTCAACGCCGCGGTGACCCCCGCCACGACCGTTACCGGAGGATCCCCGAACTGTCCGGATAGCTCCAACACCAGAGACGCCATCGCGTAGACGCCAGGATCACCGGAGCAGACGAGCGCGACGCGCGATCCCGTGGCCGCACGTGCCAGCGCGTACCGGCATCGCTCGGTCTCCTCTCCGATCGGCGAACGGTGAACCTCGTGGTGCGCCTCGATCAGGTCGCACGCGAGGTCGACGTAGCCACCGAACCCGACGACCACATCGGCTGCTCGTACGGCGGCGATCGCTTCCACGGTGCGCTTCGCTGGCTCGCCCGGTCCGAGTCCGACCACCGCGAGGTGGCCGCTCGGTGTCCGGCGTCTGGCGATGGCGACGGTCGAGTCCCGCCCGCCGCTCACTGATTTGTGCCGGACAAGGCTCGCCCCGGGCCCAGCGGCGATAAGCGCGGCTGCTTCGCTCACCGACGCGGTGCCGACCGCGTCGAGCACCGCTTCGCTCGGGTTGGGTACCTCGACGCCTGCCAGCTCGCCGGACGTGAACGTCGTCAAGCACACGCCGAGCTCTTCGGCGAGGCTCACGATGGCCGGCTCGCCCTGTTTGCGGTCGATGGTCGCAACCGCCGCGACGCACTCGCGCGACAGCCCGGCCTCGCCCAACACCTGCCGTACGAGATCCGATAGTCCCGGTGCGCTGGCGCCGCTGCTCGCCCCGACACCGATCACCAGCGACGCCGGCCTGAGGAGGACCTCCCCTTCTCCTGGCGGGCGGTCCCGGTCGCTGACAGTGATCGAACCGCCGGCGCTCGGTCCTTCGCCGGCCTCGCCGGCCTCGCCGGCCTCGCCGGTCGTGCCCGGCAACCCTCGCGGCAGGGGCCAGCCCTCGAGGCCGTGATCGGCGCGCACGAGCGGCGGCGAACCGTCGAGCCACGCCCGTGTGACCCCGGCTACGTCGCCCTCGGCTCTGAACCTCGGCAGTGAACCGAGTGAGGGGATCCCGCGCGAGTCCGTGGCCGTCGTGATCACCGCGGTGGCGCCGGTGATCGAGGCGACGTCGGAGGCGAGCCGGTTTCCGCCACGTTCGTGGCCGCCGGCGAGAGTCACCACGAACCTGGCGGTGTCGTCGATGCACACGACGGCGGGGTCGGTGCGCTTGGAGCGGAGGTGAGGCGCTATGGCGCGCACTGCAATGCCGGTCGCGCACACCAGCACGAACCCGTCCACCTCGTCCCACAGGCGTGCGACCGTCCCCGTGATGTCCGACGAGTGACGCTCGTAGGGCAGGCGGTCGGCGACGGCGTCGCCGGCGGCGGTGACGGTGCAGCAGACGACCCTGCGTTGCGTCAAGGGTTCCCCCAGCAGACGAACACCGGGTTCTCCGCTTGAAGGCGGAGAGGGCCGCCGTCACCGGCGCGGACACCGCGCCCCACCGACACCTGGACGAGGTTGCCGAGCCTGTCGCCTGCATACGCCGCTCGCTCGAGGGTCGCGTAGCTCGCGACGACCGTGCCGCCGGGCCTCGTACGGCGGAGCACCTCGTCGAGGACAGCGGTCCCGCCGCCACCCACGAAAGCGCGGTCGGGGTCGGGCAGTCCGCCGAGCGCAGCGGGGGCTGCTCCTTCCACGACGGTGGCCGCCGTCGCTTCGAGGTTGCGCCTGGCCCGCGCGGCGTCGTCGGGGTTGCGCTCGACCGCGTAGACCCGCAGACCCGGCGCCAGGCTGCAGCACTCCGCCGACACCGAGCCGGAACCGGCTCCGACGTCCCAAAGCACACCCGCTGCCGGCAGGCACAGCTTGCCGAGCGCCACCGCGCGCACCTCGGACTTGGTGATCATCCCGGCACGGTGGTCGAACGACGTTTCCGGCAGGCCCCAACCGATACCGGGCCCGCCAGGACCGGACCGTGCCTCAGGGGCGACGCACACCACCACCGACAAGCCGTCGAAGCAACCGTTCGCCAGACCCGCGACGTCGCCCTCCCAAACCTTCTCTTCGTGCTGGCCGAGATGGCTCGTCACGAGAACGGTCCGTGGGCCGCAGCCGGACTCGAGCAGCGCGCGCCCGAGTTGTTGAGGAGGATCGGCGGGGGAGGTCATGACCGCAACCTTCGCGTTCCGCAACACCGCCTCGGCCGCCCTGGAAATGCCGGCGTCGCGGCCGTGCGCTGACACGACGACGGCGTCGTCCCAGTTGGTCCCTGCCCGCGCGAACGCCAACGACACCGACGACGGTGCCGGATAGACCCTCAACCGGTCACCGAACCGCGCCGCGGCGAGCCGCGCGAGACCGAAGAACCCGGGGTCGCCCGATACAACGATGCACACCTGCTGGCCCGCATCCAGGAAGGCACCGGCGCGATCAAGCGCCTCACCCGGCGAAGTGGGCATCACCTCAGGGCGCCCCCCAACGACGTCCGGTAGCTGCTCGAGGTGCCGAGCATCACCGAGCACCACGGTTGCGTGCCTTATCGCTTCCCCCGCCGCGCGACCGAACCATTCGCCGCCGTGCAGGCCGACCATGCACACGGATCCGCCCAACCCGCGCGAGTCAGGCACGAGCCAGGACCTCTTCGCCCTCGAAATCGACCATGATCACGTCCATCTTCAACGCGCCGTTGGCGTAAGTCGCGCACGCGTTCGCGGCCCGCTCGCAGAGCAGTCGCAACGGTTCCAGGAACCCGGCTGCCATGCACGCCTCCGCGAAATGCCTCGCCGTGGCCGTCTCCGTTGCAGCGCGGACCACCGCGGCCGGAGCGCCCGCCTCGCGTGCGACCTCAGCGAGAAGCTCACCGTCGACCTTCGACCTCCGGTAGTGGGTCATGAGAACACCGCTCGCGAGCTTTGCGATCTTGCCGGCCATGCCCACGAACACCACGTTCGACATTCCTGCGCCGGCCGCGCGCCGGAGCGCGATCCCGGTGAAGTCACCCACCTCCACGAAGCACACCACGGGCAGTTCGGGCATCATCCGCTGCGCCGCCGTGTCCGTGCGCCCGCCGGTGGACAAAACGATCGTGTCTCTGCCCTGCGCGGCTGCCACGTCCACCTGCTGGACCACGCTCGCGCGCCACGCAGCCGTCGAAAACGGCCGCACTATCCCGGTAGTACCCAGTATCGAGATACCGCCGGCGATGCCGAGCCTGGCATTGGAGGTCTTCGCTGCCATCGCTTCGCCGCCCGGTACCGACACGGTCAGATGGACCGGTCTGGAGGTGACCTCCGCGACCGCCGAGCGGATCACCCGTTGCGGCACCGCGTTGATCGCCGGTGCGCCCACTGGAAGCCCGAGCCCCGGCAAGGTGATGGTTCCGACACCGGAACCGGCGGCCAGCTCGACCGTGCCTTCGGGTTCATCGCCCTCCAACCAGCGTGCCTCGACCGTGACGTGCGCCCCGTTTGTCACGTCGGGATCGTCGCCGGCGTCCTTCACGACCGCGGCGCGCGACGGGCGGGACTCGTCGACGTCGGCGACGTCGAACGCGACGCGCGCGCCGCCGGGGAGGGCGACCTCGACGCGCGCCGGTGTTGCACCCTCCAGCAGTCCTGTGACCGCTGCCTTCGCCGCCGCCGATGCGCACGTCCCGGTAGTCCATCCGGTCCGCAAGCCCTTGGCCTTTGCAACCTCGGGGGCGAGAGGCGGTTCGTGGGGGACCGTCACCGTCTTCTCGCGGATGGGCGTCCCGTGGTCGAGCCGGCGCCCGAGCGAAGCCGGTATGCGGTGGTGTGGGAAGGCGCGTACAGATGCGAGCGGCGGGCCACTGGCATGTCGGCCAGCGCCTCGCCGACCAGGACGAGCACCGTCATGGTCTCGCCGGACGCGCGCAGCTCGTCGCTCAAACGACCGACTGTCGTGCGGATCACCCGTTCGTCCGGCCAGGTCGCCCGGATGACGATCGCCGCCGGCGTGTCCGGCGAGTAGCCGCTTCCCTGTGACAGCAGCTCGCTTTGCAGCTCCTCGGGTCGCGCCGCCGAGAGGAACACCGCCATGGTCGCCCCGTGCGCGGCGAACTGCGCGACGCCCTCGCCGGCGGGCATCGACGACTTCGTCTTGCCGGCCAGCCGCGTCAACACCACGCTCTGCGAGACACCCGGCTGCGTGAGCTCGCGCCCGAGCACCGCTGACGCGGCGGCCACGGAGGTCACGCCGGGAACGATCTCCCACGACCGCGAACTCGCGAGGCACCAGTCGATCTGCTCTCCGATCGCCCCGTAGATGCTGGGGTCGCCGGAGTGGAGCCGGACGATCGGCGTCTCCTCGGCATGGTTCTCGTACACGGCGATGACGTCCTCGAGGGTCATCGTCGCCGAGTCGTGGATCTCGATACCGGACGGGCAGTGCTCGAGCAACGCTTCGGGCACCAGCGACGACGCCCACACGACCACCTCCGCGCCGGCCAATCGTCTCGCCCCGCGGACCGTGATGAGATCCACAGCCCCGGGGCCCGCGCCGACGAAGGAGATCATTCTCCGTCCTCGATTCGCGCAGGCACGATCACTGTTGCAAGGTACGAGGCGGGCCCGCCGGCCAGCGCCGCGAGCGATCCGACCCGTTCGCCGGGCATCCCCAGGAGTTCCCCGGCGACGGCTCGATCGGCGCGACCGTGGCCGTCGGCCTCCGCCGCCAGGTCCGGCAAGCGCCTCCCGCCCTTGTAGACCACCAGCGTCGACGTCGTGTCCGCGAGATCCCCGGAGATGTCGTCACCATCGAGAGCTGTGCGGATCGACACCCGTGTCCGCTCGTCGGCGATCACCGTCCCGGTGCGCGCGGCGAGCGCCTGGAACGCCATGATTCCCGGAACCTGGGTCACGACGGTCGAAGGTCGCCGGCGTTTGACGCGCGCTGCGACCGACGAGAAGGTCGAATAGGTGAGCGGATCGCCGAGCGTGATCCACGCGACCTCCTCGCCGCGTTCGAGGTGCGCGACGACTGCGCGGGCCGCGGAATCGAGCGACCGGTTCCTCGCGGTTCTGCTCGGCGCCATGGCGAACACGACCCGTTCGACCGGGACCTCCGGCGCAGCCTGGCGCACGACGGCCTCGGCACGCCCGACCGCGTCGACTGCGGCGGTCGGTGCGAGCACGCGATCGGCGCGGCGCAGCGCGGCCAGCGCCCTCACGGTCAGCAGATCGGGTTCGCCGGGCCCCACTCCGACGCCGACCAGCCGTCCGGGAACAGGTCGCTCGGGCGCGACGGCTTCGCCGCCGGCGGGGTGGGCGAGGGACGCCTCGATCGCCTCGCGCACGATTTCCGCCTCCGATCTTCCCGTCGTCGCCGCCCGCGACGACAGGGCTGCCTTCAGCCGGTCGGGGAGGTAGAGGCTGCTCTTGCGCACGCCCGTACCCTATGCCAAACGTAGGGTACGACGTAGGGCACATCTTCGGGAGAAAGACTCGACGGCGCGCGGGTCGCCCCCGGGGTGATGGTGCACGTAGGTCGCGAGGAGCGACGGGGTGGCCCAACCTTCGAGTCGGGTTCCCCACCGGCTCGAAAGCTCGAGCGCGTCACCGGGTGGGTCGACGGTCGAGTAGTGGAACTCGTGCCCCCGGAAGCGGGTCCGCGGCGGGCCGATCGGGGACTCGGCTCGGGTGACGGCTTCGCGGTATCCGAGCGTCAGCCTCGACGTCAACGACGCCGCCCCCGCCACCACCCCCGCCATCCGATGACCGTTCAACTCCTCAGCCAGAAGCAGGAGCCCGCCGCACTCGGCCCACAGCGGCAGGCCCGAGTCGACGCGGCGGCGGAGGTCGGCGAGGAGGCGGTGGTTGGCCGACAGCTCGCCGGCGTGCACCTCGGGAAACCCACCGCCGATCAACGCGCCGTCGACACCCTCCGGCAACGTCTCGTCCTGGAGCGGGTCGAAGGGCACGACCTCCGCGCCGGCCGCTTCCAGCGCGTCGAGAGTGTCGGTGTAGGTGAAGCTGAACGCCCTGCCGCCGGCGACTGCCACCCGGAAGCGCGGTCCGCCGGCCGGCAGCGCGACAGGAGCGGTGTTCACGGTTGCCGCTCCCTGCGCCATCCGTACGATGGCGGCGAGATCGACGTGTTCGCTCACGATGGCGGCAAGCGCGCGGATCGACTCATCGACTTCTGCGCGGTGCTCGACCACCGGTACCAGACCCAGGTGGCGGTCACGCCAGGTGAGGCGGTCGTCGCGCGGCAGCGCGCCGAGGACCGGTATGCCCAGAGGCTCGAGCGCCTCGCGCAGCAGCGTCGCATGCCCCTCCGAACCGACCTGGTTGAGGATCACGCCGCCCACGGTCACCGTCGGATCGAAGCTCGCGTACCCGTGCACCATGGCCGCTATTGAGCCGGACATGGCCGATGCGTCCACGACCAGAACGATGGGCGCTCCCAGCAGTCGCGCCACGTCCGCGGTCGACGACGGGGTGCCGTCGCTCGAACCGTCGAACATCCCCATGACGCCCTCCACGACCAGAACACCGGCGCCGTCGCCGGCGCGCGCCGCGAGCGGCAAGATGCTCTCCTCGCCGCACAGCCACGGATCGAGGTTGCGCGGCGGCCTGCCGCAGGCGACGGCGTGGTAGCCGGGGTCGATGAAATCCGGTCCGACCTTCGCGCCGGCGGGTCGCTCGCCGGCGGCGCGCAGTGCTGCCAGCAGGCCGGTCGCGACTGTCGTCTTGCCGGCGCCCGAATGCGTCCCGGCGATCACGAGTCGGGGACCGAGCGACGGGCTGGGCATGGATCCGATGGTGCCAGCCCGCCGGACCGGACGGCGAGCCCGGTGGAAGGGCGAGCTAGTTTGGGCTGTGAGATGGCGAGCCGGTACGGGATATCGATAGGTCGCCTTGCACGCCCGGCACACGGCCCGGCTGGAGCGGCGGAAGGGCTGCTCCTGGTCGGGCACGGATCGCGCTGCGTGGTGAGCGAGGAGGAGACCCACGCTCTCGCGGACCTCGTCGCGGCCGACCTCCCGGATCTGGCGGTCGAGGTCGGGTTCCTCGAGATGACCGATCCGAGCGCCGGCTCAGCCCTCGACCGCCTGGTGGCGCGGGGCTGCACGACCGTCACGGTGCTTCCCCTGGCGCTGCTGGCGGCCGGCCACGCGAAGAGCGACGCGCCTGCCGTGGTCGTCTCGGGCCGTACCCGGCATCCGGAGGTCGACATCCGCTTCGGCGCCCCTTTGGGCGTGGCTCGCGAACCAGTCGAGTTGCTGGGGAAGGCGGTGGTCGCTTTCGGTGGCGCCGGCCTGCCCCTGCTCGTGTGCGCCCGTGGCAGTTCGGACCCCGACGCCAACTCCGATGCCCACAAGGCGTCGCGGTTGATCGCGGAGTGGACGGGCAGCCCCTTCGTCCACGTCGGTTTCAGCGGCATCACCGGTCCTTCGGTCCCGGAGGCCGCCTCGGTCTTCGGGCGCCTCGGCCACCCCCGGGTGGCGGTTGCGTGGTGGTTCCTCTGCCACGGCAAGCTCATAGAGCGCGGCCGCGAGGAGCTCCGTGGGGTCATGGATGCGGCCGGCTTCGAGTGCGTCGACGCCGGCTACATCGGGCCGGACCCGGCCCTGGTGCCCTTGATCCTGGAGCGCTACCGCCACGCGGGTCCGGCCGGCGCCGGCGGCGCCGGCGGCGGATCGGTATCGGCTGAGGCGGCCAGGTGCGACCTGTGCGCATACCGCGCCCCGTGGCCGGGCAAGGAGGAGAGGGTCGGCCAACCCGTCGGGGTGGGCCACTCGCACCTGGCCGCGCATCACCACTGAGCAGGCCGCCGGGCGCCCGAGGAGCCAGTGGGTAGCTTTACTGTTCCTACAGGATAGAAAAGCTACCCAGTAAAGAGGTTCTGCGAACCTCTTTACGCCCGTGAAGACCGGGCCCGCCGTTGTCGCCGCCGCCGGCGCCTGGCGCGCCGGCGCTTGCGCGCTGCTAGATGCTGAGCGCTGAAGCCGGCTCGACGTCCCCTGACGTGCGGGCGGCCATGTCGGCGAGGGTGAACGACTCCAGGTGCTTGCGCATGTGCTCGCCCACCTCGGCCCACACCGCGAGCAGCACGCACTGGCCCTCGTGGTCGCACGCGCCGTTCTGGTGCGGTTCCCCGAAGTCCCCGGCCACGATCGGCCCCTCGACGGCGCTCACGATCTGGCTCAAGGTGATGTCGGCGGGGGAGCGGGCGAGGATGTAGCCGCCTCCGACGCCCCGCTTCGACCGCACCAGGCCGGCGCCTTTGAGGGCCAGCAGGATCTGCTCGAGGTACGGCTGGGGGAGCCCGGTGCGCTCCGCGATGTCGCGGACCGACGTGGGCTGTGTCTGGCCGGCGTGAAGCGCCAGCGACAGCAGGGCCCGGCTCGCGTAGTCGCCCCGGGTGGAAACCTTCACCCCCTCATCGTACCTACGGTCGGGCGTGGGGCTGGGGTCCCCCATGCTCCGGAAGGGGGCCGGGCGCCGGCCGGGCCGGGCAGCACGGTCGGGCGCCGGGCCGGACAACGGAGACCCACCCTCGCCCTAGGGTGTCACCGATGAGCCCGCCGCGTCCCGTCCTGCCCGACTACCGCGGCGCCAACCTCACGGGCCTCATAGCCGCCCTGAGCGCACCCGCCGGCGAGCGCCCGCTGTGGCTGCCCGCTCCGGTCGCCGACGCCGAGCAGGTGGTGCTGCTGGTTGTCGACGGCCTCGGGTGGCTGCAGCTGAAGGAGCGGGCCCACCTGGCGCCGTGCCTGTCGTCGATGGCCGGGGGCGAGATCACGTCGGTGGTCCCTTCCACGACCGCCACTGCCCTTACTTGCATCACCGTGGGGGTGCCGCCGGCGGAGCACGGGGTGGTGGGCTACAAGGTCGCCGTCGAGGGACCGTCGGGGCCCGAGGTCATGAACGTCCTGCGCTGGAGGACCCCCTCGGGTGACGCGAAGCCGTTCGTCGACCCGGAAGATTTCCAGCCGCTGCAGCCGTTCGGCGGAAGGCCGATACCGGTGGTCAGCAAGGCCGAGTTCACTGGGACCGGGTTCACGGTGGCCCATCAGCGCGGCGCACCGGTGGCCGGCTGGGTCGTCGCGTCGAGCCTTGCAGTGGAGGTTCGCCGCCTGGTGGCCGCCGGCGCCCCGCTCGTCTACGCCTACTACGAGGGGGTCGACAAGGTCGCCCACTTCCACGGTTTCGGCGAGCACTACGACGCCGAGCTCGAAGCCGTGGACGCCATGGTCGCAGGGCTTCTGGACACCCTCCCCGCCGGCGTGGCCCTCGCGGTCACGGCGGACCACGGTCAGGTCGACGTCGGCGACCGGGTGCGGGTTCTCGACGAGGAACTGCTCGCCCGGACCGCCATGGTCAGCGGCGAAGCCCGGTTCCGCTGGCTGCACGCCGCCGGCGGGGGCGACGCACGGATCAAGGAGCTCGCCTCCATGGCCTCCGATTGCTACGGCGACCAGGCTTGGGTGGCGACGATCGACGAGGTGGAGGGCGACGGTTGGTTGGGCGGCGCTTTCACCGACACCGTCAGGTCCAGGTTGGGCGACGTGGTCGTGGTTCCCTATGCCCCCGTCGGTTACCTGGCGCCCACCGAGACGGGTGAGCCGGTGCTGCGCTGCCGGCACGGATCTCTGACTCCTGAGGAGATGTTTGTTCCCCTGGTGGCCCGGCGGGGCAGACTGGGTAGGTGATGCCCGACAACCCCGGTGACAACCCCGGTGACAACCCCGGTGACAACCCCGGCGACAACCCCGAACCCGAACAGGTCCTGCTGATCCCCAACGGTGACGAGCTTCCGGACGGGGAGCCCGACCGCGAGTCGGTCGAGCACCCCGCGAAGGTGATGCGGATCGGCTCGATGATCAAGCAGCTGCTCGAGGAGGTCCGCCAGGCCCCGCTCGACGAAAGGAGCCGCTCGAGGCTCCGCGAGATCTACGACACCTCTGTGACCGAGCTTGCCGACGGTCTCTCTCCTGACCTGCGCGATGAGCTGGAGCGGATGGCTTCACCCTTCGGCCCTGACGAGATACCGAGCGAGTCGGAGCTGAGGGTCGCCCAGGCTCAGCTGGTCGGCTGGCTCGAGGGCCTCTTCCACGGGATCCAGGCGACCCTTTTCGCCCAGCAGATGGCGGCCAGGGCCCAGCTGGAGCAGATGCGCCAGCGCAGCCTCCCCGCGCGCTCCGACGAGCGGCCGGCGGGCGGCACCTACCTCTAGCCCTTCCGGCCGCCCTCTAGCCCTGCCGGCCGCGGTCGCGCGTCCGCGCTACCCTGGCAGGGAAATCACAGCGCTGTAGTTCTCCACAGGGTCATCCACACTCCCTGTGGACATCCTCTCGGCGCTGCGACGAGGCGTCGGGAGTCGTGGGAAGGAGGTGGGGGGACAAGTGGGGGCGTCGTTTACCCACCTGCACCAGCACACCGAGTTCTCGATGCTCGACGGTGCCGCGCGGGTGCCCGACGTCATCGCGCGGGCCGTGAGCGACGGCCAGCCGGCGATCGGCATCACCGACCACGGCAACATGTACGGGGTCCTCGACTTCTACAAGGCGGCTCGCGAGGCGGGCATCAAGCCCATCATCGGGACCGAGGCCTACATGGCCGGCGAGTCCCGGTTCGAGCGCCCGGTGCGCAGAGGGCGAGTCGACGACACGGGTGGTGACGCCGGCGAAGGAGAGAAGCTCTACTACCACCTGACGCTCCTCGCCGAGAGCGACCAGGGCTACAAGAACCTGATGAAGCTCTCCTCCGAGGCGTATCTCGATGGTTACTACTACAAACCAAAATGCGACTGGGAGCTGCTCGAGCGATACCACGAGGGCATCGTCGCGACCACTGGATGCCTCGGCGGTGTGGTGCTGCAGGCCATCCTCAACGGCAACACGCAGAAAGCCACGGCGCTCGCGTCGCGCCTCCAGGACATCTTCGGTCGGGAGTCGCTCTTCGTCGAGTTGCAGGATCACGGTCTCCCCGAGCAACACCGCACCAATCCCGAACTGATACGACTCGCGCAGAGGATCAATGCCCCTCTGCTGGCCACCAACGACAGCCACTACGTCTCGCGCTCCGACGCCGAAGCTCACGACGCCCTGCTGTGCGTCCAGACCGGCTCGGTCAAGGACGACCCCAAGCGATTCAAGTTCCACGGCGACGAGCACTACCTCAAGACCGCCGCGGAGATGCGGCACCTGTTCCGGGACTATCCCGAAGCGTGCGACAACACCCTTTGGATCGCGGAGCGTGCGAACGTCGAGATCGAGTTCGGCAAGCCGAAGCTGCCGTCTTTTCCCAGACCCGAGGGCTTCGCCGACGCCGACTCGTACCTTCGCCATCTGACCCACGAGGGCGCAGCGCAGCGTTACGGCACGCCGCTGCCCGACGCCGTCGTGGAGCGCCTCGACTACGAGCTCGGTGTCATCTCGAGCATGGGCTTCTCCGACTACTTCCTCGTCGTGTGGGACCTCATCCGCCACGCACGCGACAGCGGTATCCGTGTAGGCCCGGGCCGGGGGAGCGCGGCCGGTTGCTGCGTCGCTTACTGCCTGCGGATCGTCGACCTCGACCCGATCCACTACGACCTGCTCTTCGAGCGGTTCCTCAACCCGGGCCGCAAGCAGATGCCCGACATCGACATGGACTTCGACGAGCGTTACCGCTCCGAGATGATCCGTTATGCCACCGAGCGCTACGGCTGGGATCGTGTCGCGCAGATCGTCACGTTCTCGACCATCAAGGCCCGCGCGGCGGTGCGCGACGCCGCCCGTGTACTCGGTTACCCGTACGGGCTGGGCGACAAGATCGCCAAGCTGATGCCGCCGCTGGTGATGGGTCGCGACACCCCGCTGTGGGCGTGCTTCGACGAGAACCCGAAGTACATCGACGGCTACAAGCAGGCAGCGGAGCTCCGCGAGTTGTGCGAGGTGGATCCCGACGCGGCGAAGGTCGTCGGGGTCGCACGCGGGCTCGAAGGAATGCGCCGGCAGGACGGTATCCACGCGGCGGCGGTCGTCATCTCCGGCGACCCGCTGACGGACCACCTCCCGATCCAGCGCAAGCCGGACCCGGGAGGTCGGCCCGAGGACGCGCCGATCGTCACCCAGTACGAAATGCACGGCGTCGAGGAGCTCGGTCTTTTGAAGATGGACTTCCTCGGGCTGCGGAACCTCTCCGTGATCGACCGGACCCTCGTCCTCATCGAGGAGACGACCGGTGACGTCGTCGACATCGACAACGTCTCCCTCGACGACCCCGCCGTCTACGAGATGCTGCAGCGGGCCGAGTCGATCGGAATCTTCCAGCTCGAGGGCGGGCCGATGCGGGCGCTGATGCGGTCGCTCGTGCCTGACTCCTTTGACGACATCGCCGCGCTCAACGCCCTCTACCGGCCGGGGCCGATGGCGGCGAACATGCACTACGACTACGCCGACCGCAAGAACGGGCGCAAGCCGATCACGTACCTCCACCCCGACCTCGAGGAGGTGCTGGCCGACACGCAGGGGCTCATGATCTTCCAGGAGTCCATGATGCGCGTGGCCCAGAAGATCGCCGGCTACTCGCTCGAAGAAGCCGACAACCTGCGCAAGGCCGCCGGCAAGAAGATCCGCGAGGTCATGGCGAAGGAACGGGAGAAGTTCATCGCCGGCTGTGAGCGGACCGGTTACGGCGCGGAGATCGGCGAGAAGCTGTTCGACATCATCGAGCCGTTCGCCGACTACGCCTTCAACAAGTCGCACGCGTACGGCTACGCCCTCGTGGGCTATCAGACAGCCTGGCTCAAGGCGCACTACCCGGCCCAGTACCTCGCAGCGCTCCTTACCTCCGTCAAAGATGACAAAGACAAGACCGGTGTGTACCTCGTCGAGTGCCGGACGCAAGGGATCGAGGTGCTCGTACCCGACGTCAACGTTTCGGCTTCGGACTTCTCAGCGGCTCGTTCAGTCGAAGGCGCCGGCGAGCGTTGGGTGATCCCGTTCGGGCTGTCCGCGGTCCGCAACGTCGGTGAGGGTCTCGTCGACAAGATCATCGCCGAGCGCGAGAAGGAAGGTCCGTTCAAGGACTTCTACGACTTCTGCAACCGCGTCGACCCGATGGTGCTCAACAAGCGGACCGTCGAGTCGCTCATCAAAGGTGGCGCGTTCGACTCGCTCGGCCACCCCCGCCAGGGTCTCTGCATGGTCTTCGAGCAGATCGTCGACCGGACCCTGGCTCGCCGGCGGGAGGAGGACCAGGGGGTGATGAGCCTCTTCGGTGATCCTGGCGGAGGCGGTGACGCGGTGTTCGACGACGCCAGGGTGCCCATTCCCGACCAGGAGTTCGACAAGCACACCCGCCTGGCGTTCGAGAAGGAGATGCTCGGCCTGTACCTCAGCGACCACCCGCTGAAGGGCGCGGAGGCGGCCATGGCCCGCCACGTCGAGGTGTCGATCTCGGAGCTTCGCGAGCAGCCCAAGGACGGGCAGGTGGCGTGGGTCGGCGGCGTCGTCACCGGCCTCGCTCGCAAGTACACCAAGCGCGGGGACCTGATGGCGACGTTCTTGCTCGAGGACCTGCAGTCCTCGATCGAGGTCTGGGTGTTCCCGAAGGTCATGATGGAGGTCGGGCACCTCCTGGCCGACGACGCCGTCGTGTGCGTCCGGGGCCGGATGGACATGAGGGAGGAGCAGCCCAAGCTCGTGTGCATGGAGGCAAAGCGCCCCGAGCTGAAGCTCGACGGCACGATCGAGCCGCTCCACGTCGAGCTGCCGCTCCACGCGCTGACCGACGAGAGGGTCGAATCGCTCAAAAGGCTTTTAAGCGAGCATCCCGGGCCCTCGCCGGTGCTGCTCCACGTCGGGGCCAAGTGCATCCGCCTGGCCTCTCACTTCAGCGTCGACACCACCAGGGGGCTCCTCGCCGAGCTGAGGGTGCTCTTCGGGCCTTCCTGCTTCCGTCTCGGCTGAAGAAAACCGCCTCCCGAGGCGGGTGCTTTGGATCAGAAGTCTCTGGGGGGCCTAAAATGGCTGTTCAGCACCCGCCCCCTCGGGTGGGCGCCCAGCCGAGATGTGGTGAGGAGAGTTACCGGGGAATGACGCTCGCTGTCGAAACGAAGGACTGCACCGCACTTGCGGACGCCGAGTTGGCGGAGATGGCGGACATCGTGACCGACGGGCCCGCAGGGTTCGATATCGGTCTGCTGTCCAAGCAGCCCGAAGCGTGGGTGCTCATCACCCAGGTTCACGACGCCGACAAACTGGTCGGCTTCTCGTTCTGCACCCTCGAGCGCATCGGTGGCACCCCGTGCCTGCTGTGGGGGCTGGCTTCGGTCAAGCGCAACTCCAAGCGGGACCAGGTCCTCAAGGCGATCATCACCGCCCAGTTCCGCCGCGCCGTGCTCGCCTTTCCTGACGAGGACGTCCTGATCGGCACCCGCATGATCGACCCCGGTGCTTTCGCCGCGTTCAAGGGCCTCGAGGACATCTGCCCCCGGCCCGGCCACAAGCCCACCGGAGAGGAGCGGGCGTGGAGCCGGCGCCTCGCCAAGCGTTTCGGGGCGGAGAACCGCATCGACGACCGCACCTTCATCGTCACCGGCGACGGCGACTGCTGCGGCGTGTTCGACTTCTCGCCGGCCAAGGCCGACACGGTCAAGGCCGACGTGGTGACGTTCTTCGAGCCTCTCGACGGCGAGCGCCGCGATGTGCTCATCGCCTTCGGGTGGGCCATGGCGGAGGACCTCGCCAACAAGTACTCCCCCTGATCTCCGGCTTCGTAGATCGAGGGGAGGGTGTCCGCAAGGCTCAGCTGTTCGGTGCGGCCAGTGCTTCGCACGGACAACGACACCGCCCAGCTGATCCTTACGCCCCCCTCCCTCTAACTATCAGCAGCGGGTCCGGCCCCGTCCTTGCGTGGCGAGGAGACAGAGAGTCGAAGGAGACCGGGAGGAGCGGCGGAGCGATGTCGTTGTCCCTGCGAAGCAGGGGCCGCATCGGGACGCCGAGCCTCCCGGGACTCCTCTTAAGGCTCGCCTTGCCGACACGCCGGCTAGGGGCGGGGGAGGATCGCCTCCACCACCTTGTGGCAGCGCCCGTCGATGGGCGGGGTCAGCGAAACGACCAGCCGGTCGCCCTTCGACCCGCCCATCCTCGTCATCCCGGCGCGGTCCATCAGCCGGGCGAC
>DATLUM010000112.1 GCA_035533095.1 Acidimicrobiales bacterium
CCCCGCGGACGGAGCGGTTCCTGGCTTGATCAGGTGACGACCCGCTGGCGGACCCGCCTCGACGTGGCCACCTTCCGCCGCCTCGGCGTAAGCCTCGGGGTCAAAGCTCTGGGTGTCGACGACGTGCTCGTGCTTCGCACGCTGGGGCGCCGCATCGGGCAAGTACGAGCCGTCCTGGTTGCCTATGTGCAGCTCGGTGGGGTACCCGTCGTTTGTGGAGCCAACTGCGGATCGGACAAGGCCCGCGGTTGGTTCGAGAACCTGCGAACTGGAGGACCGATCGAAATCGAGTATCGCGGCCGCCACCGGACGCGCCGGTGATCCTCCCGGGCTACGCGCGCGAGCGGGCCTTCGCAGCCGTCTACCGGGCCTTCTCCCACATCCGCATCTACCTCAGCCGGGCGACGAGGCTCTTTTCCCTTGGTGCGCCTCGAACCGCTCGAAGCGCACGCGGCTCCCGCCGCAATCTCGGGGTCCGCCGTTTCGAAACAACCCATCTCTTGTTTCGTTCCCAACGATGGGGACGAGCCACTCAAGGTTCCGTGACAGACATAGAGTCTGGCACACAAAGTATAGTCAACCTATTATGGTATGCAGTGCGATGGCCGGTGCGAACGCGGCGCGGTTCCCGCCGATAATCCAGGGTGGGATGGGGGTCGGGGTATCAGGGTGGCAGCTGGCGGGGGCCGTCGGGCGTGCTGGCGGGCTTGGGGTGGTGTCGGGCGTGGCGCTGGAGACGATCGTGGCGCGGCGCCTGCAGGACGGAGACCACGACGGCCAGCTGCGCCGGGCTTTTGCGCACTTCCCCGTGGCAGAAGTCGCGTCCTCGGTACTCAACCGTTATTTCATTCCCGGCGGGCGTCCCGCCGACCGGCCGTACCGGCCCGTGTCTCGGCTGACGCTCGATCCCCGCCCTGACAGGCAGCGCCTATCCGTGGTCGCCGCGTTCGCCGAGGTTTATCTCGCCCGGGCGGCTGCTCAGGGTGGCCCGGTCGGCATCAACTTTCTCGAGAAGATACAGCTCGCCACACCGGCCGCCGCGTACGGAGCGGTCCTCGCCGGCGTCGACGTAGTCCTCGTCGGCGCCGGGATCCCCGCTCGCTTGCCTGGGCTGCTCGACGCGCTGGCGCGCCATGAGCGGGTCCAGTTTCCGATTGACGTGGCCGCTTCTGGTCCGGTCCGCTACACACTCCCTTTCGACCCTGAAGCGGTCCTTGGGCGGCGCTTGGCGGACCTGCCGCGCCCGCACTTTTTCGCCATCGTGTCGTCGCACACTTTGGCCGCCTACCTGGCGCGTGACCCCGAGACCCGCCCGGACGGGTTCGTGGTCGAGACTGCCGCGGCGGGCGGCCACAACGCCCCGCCGCGCGGTGCGCTGCACCTCGACGGGCGGGGTGAGCCCGTCTACGGTCGGCGTGACCTTCCTGATCTGGCCCAGCTGAAGGCGCTCGACCTTCCGTTTTGGCTGGCGGGCGGCTACTCACGGCCCGAGCGCGTCGTGGCAGCGAGGGCGACGGGGGCCAGCGGGGTTCAGGTGGGCACCCCGTTTGCGCTGGCCGCAGAATCGGGTCTCTCTGCACCGATCCGTCAGCAGCTCTTCGAGGGTCTCCGGACGGGCGACGTGGACGTTCGCACCGACGTCCTTGCGTCCCCCACGGGGTACCCCTTCAAGGTTGCGCAGCTCGCCGAGACTCTTTCGGATCCCGGTATTTACGGGACCCGTCGGCGCGGGTGTGACCTCAGCTACCTCCGTATCCCCTACGTGACACCCGGCGGCGCGATCGGCTATCGCTGCCCGGCCGAGCCGGTCGAGGCCTACGTCCGCAAGGGCGGAGAGCGCGCCCAGACGGCCGGCCGCGTGTGCCTCTGCAACGCGCTCACGGCCACCATCGGCCTGGGTCAGCGCCTTCCTCGCGGGGGCATCGAACCACCGATTGTGACGTTAGGCTCAGACCTTGATTGTGCCCGGGACTTGCTCAATCGCCATCCCGACGGCTGGAACGCCGGCGATGTCATCACCTATCTGGCGGGATAACCCGTTCGGTGCGCGACGGTAGTGTCTCGTTGATCCTAAGAGTAGAGCTGTAGTCGTGGACATGACCTTGTCGAGGCGCGGCGATTACGTGATGCGCTCGGCGATATCGCTCGCCCGGGCCTTCGATGGGGGCGCCCCTCGCAAGATCCGTGAGGTCGTCGCCGACACCGAGGTGCCGCAGAGCTTCGCCTCCCAGATCCTTGCCGACTTGGTGCGCGCTGGTCTGGCCACGTCGAAAGCGGGACGCGACGGCGGCTACCGGCTCGCCCGTCCGCCCCAGGAGATCAGCGTGCTCGAGGTCGTCGAGGCGGCCGAGGGCCCCTTGCGTGCCGAGCGCTGTGCTCTCGGTGAGGGCCCATGCCGATGGGAAGCAGTTTGTCCCTTGCACGAAACGTGGACTCAGGCAACGGTTCTGTTGCGCGACCTGCTGGCCCGGACCGACCTGGCTGAGCTCGCGGCCCGTGACGTGGCCATTGAGATGGGCGACTATGCCCTGCCCGCCGACTCCCATCGCTCGCGCCCCGCTGCCGTCACCGTCTCTGACGCCGTCCAAGTCGAGTTGGCCGCGCCCGAGCTAAACGTGGCCCTGGCCAGGTTCGCCCCCGATCTTGGCCGGCTTGTCGGAGCGGCGGCGCAAGAAGCGCTCGCCGACGGCAACGGCGCCCGGCCGCGGGGTCGACGGGTCCGGGCTGCCGACGCGTCATTGGTCCCGGTGAGCGAGAATGCCGGAAGCGGCGGGCCCGGCGCGGCTCGCTACCTCCTGGCGTGGCGAATCACCGGTCGCGGGTTGGGCAGCCGCCTCGAGGCCGATGCGTCCATCGTGGCCCTGGACGCTGAGCGCAGCGAGCTGAGCGTCGAGGGCACCTGGTACCAGGACGCCGAGCCCGTAGTCCGGCTCACAGCGCCGGAACTCGAGCGCCAAGCTCAGCAGACACTGCGGATCTTCCTGCGCCGGTTCGCCCGTGCGCTCGAACCAGAGCCGCGACCGAGGCTCCCCAGGGCTGCTGCAACCAACGACCGGAGCGTCCGAATCTGAGCTGCTCTGGCCCTCGGCCTCCAACGACGCCCAGGCTGTCGGGGTCAGGGTGGTCAACCGGAGTCGCCCCCCTCTACGTCGACGGAGTACGCCTCGTAGATCAAATCGGGCCCGCGTTGACAGTGGGCGGCGATGCTGGAAGTGCTTGAGGGATCCCCCTCTGTGCGGTGCAGGCGTACGTCGTGAGCCGCCCAGTAGGTGCGGAACTCTTCGCTGCGTGTGGCGAGTTCGCCGGACCAGATTTAACGTAGATCAGGCTCGAACCGGTGTCTGCAAAGAGTGCCGTATCGATTCTCGCGTCGTGCGCCGGCGACCCGAGGCTCGGGTACTTGGCGCCAGAGTGATTGTTCTGTCGCTCCCCGGCTTTCCCATCCTCCTCATGGTGCACTTCGCTCGCAGGCGGCGGCCAGGGGCCGCCCTTTTTGAGCCCGCCACATCCATCATGACCCGCACCAACCGTGTCCTAATCCTAATGGCCCGCCGGTCAGTCAGCCTGGCACCCAGGGCTAGAGATAGGGCCGTTCGAGACATGAACTGTGCCGCCGCTCCTGGGTGAGCAGGTGTCCGGTGAAGTACGGACTTTCGGCCCTATCGGGGGGCCGTTGAGTCGTGTTTCAGTGAGGAGAGGTAATCGATCAGGGGGTGTTTATGACTCTCGCCACGGCAGACCTTGAGTATTTGCGCCGCGCGCGACGCGGCGAGTTTGACTGGGGTTGGCTTCGTAACAGCCGATCGGAGTGGGGTGTCAAGGCCGTGCCCAGCAAGGTCGGTCTCCGTCTTCAGGACATCATGATCGGGACGTACGGAGTCGTCCCCGACCATGCGCCGCAGCGGACGATGGCGCCGCGCGGCGCTGACATAGATCCGGACGTGCCCGACATGGGCTACACGATCAACGACAAGGCGGAGGTGTGGTCCGACAACCTGCTCGGACTGTACGAGGAGGCGGTTAGCCGCCAGTGGAGCGCGACACGCGACATTCCGTGGTCGGAGCTGCCCGAGCTCGACCCCGACATCGAACACGCGATGTGCCAGTTGAGCACGGTGCTGTCCGAGGTCGAGATGGTCGCCTCCGACTTCCCGGCGAAATGGTTGTGGCGCATCAACCACGACTTTGTCGAGGCCAAGATGTTCCTTTGCACGCAGGTCATGGACGAAGCCCGACACACCGAGGTGTTCCGCAAGCGGGCCCTCGCGAATGGCGGCGGACTCGGCAAGTCGAAGGCGGTCGTCGAGCGTTTCCTCAAGCTGATCCTCGACGCCGAGACCTACGACGAGGGTTCGGCGCTGATGCACCTGCTTGGCGAAGGAATCGTCTTGTCGCTGTTCCGCGCTGGGGAGCTTCTCGCACCGTCGCCGGTCGAGAAGAAGATCTTCCGGCTCTGCATGCAGGATGAGGCCCGCCACGTTGCCTACGGGACGATGCATCTGCGATACCGCTTGGAGCGCGACCCTTCGCTCGCCGAGGACTACCACTCCTACCTCGATAAGGGCGAGGAGATCATCGGCATGCTGTTCACCACCCCGGAGGTGGTCGAACCGACGGCGATGCTCGCCGCCGGAAGCGTGAAGGCCGCCGAGGAGCTCGGTATGGCGGCGGCTGACGTGCTGCGCGCCCGCGTGATCGAGGAGTACCTGGAGCGCTGCGACCACGCCCTGTTGCCTCGGCGCGGGCGGTTGACGCTGCCTCCTGAACTCCTCGTCGGAGTTCGAGGCGTGGAAGGGAAGGTGGCGTGATGAACGCAGCAGCTGCGTTTCCGTCGGATGCGTGCTTCGAGGCGATGGTCGCTGACGCCCGCGAACGTCGCGACGTCTACAACCACCTCGGGTTCGCCGACTTTCGCCTGGCCGTGGAGGTCCGCGACGCGAACGCAACGCGGCACTACGGGTTGGTGCTCGACGGCTACGACGCCCTCTACGCCGGAGAGCTCCACGACCTCGCAGCGTTCCGTCCTGATGCGGTGATCGCCGGGACACCCTCGACGTGGCAGGACATGATGGACAACATCGTCGGCAACGGTGGAGCGGACGGCACCCACACCCTCAACGCGCTGTCGATCGCCGAGGACCCACTGCGAGTGCGATCCGACGATCCGCTCGGGCGCGACAAGTTCTTCCGCTATGCAGAGACCCTCCAGACGCTGTTCGACTCGCTCGCCAGGTCGCGTCCGGTCGCTGCCTGACCGCAAGGTTTCTACTGGTGGTGCTCCGGGTCCTTCCCAACTGCATCGGCTGCGGAGCGTGCGAGAGCGCATGTACATCGGGTGCGATCACCCAGGCGGAGACCTTTGCCGTCGTGTACCTGATCGATCCGCTCTTGTGTAACGACTGCATGGAGTGCCTACCGGTCTGTCCGGTGGATGCGATCGTCCCTGATCCGGAGTGGGCGGTGTGCTTCGGCCCCGGCTGTCCGCTCGCGTCCGCCCGCTATTCCGGATGGGAATGTAGCCAGGGTGAGGATCGGTGCCCCTCGTGCGGATCAAACTTGTGGCGGGCACCCAACCTCGAGTGGATCTGCAGCAGCTGCCGGTTGGGTCCGAGCGGACGCGGCGCTAGGTGCCCGAAGGTCGAGCTGGCCCGTCGCCGTGGGGTGGAAATCAGGGCTGCTGGTTAAAGCTCTTGACGGCATGAACCACCATTTGATGCGGGTCGCACCGATGGCGCTTTTCGGCAGGATCGGTGTTCATCCGATCACCGACGCGTCGGAGATGCGAGTCGCGACGAATCACAACCTGACGGACCCCGTTGTCCAACGGATCGCAGAGCGGGCTCGTGACCTCAGCGGAGGGCCGACGTGATCGGCGTCGTGCGCATCGTCCAAGTAGGCGTTGATCGCCTGGAGCACCGATGGGGTGTGCTGGCCGTCTCGACCGGTTCCCCGGGCTCAATTCGTCGCTGTCGCCGAATCGGAGTACCAGGTCCAAAGGGCCTTCGACCTCGGGAGTGTCGAAGGGCGCATCGGCCGGCAGACTCGACATGTCTCCATGTCTGCCTCGATGCAGCGCCAGATTTTTCCGTAGCTGCGACACGGTTAGCGCCGGGTCGGCATTCAGATATGGCATTCTATCAGAGGCATCGAATAGGCGCATAATCCTCCTATATAACGTTCGGTCGAGAATCGAGGGCGAAGCTCTGAAGCCGTCGAGGGACAAGGTGTAGCGCTGCGACAGTCGATGTGGCGTTGGCGGTTGGTCATGAGCCAATTCAGACCTTGCGCCCACTGCACGGTCACCTGCCCAACCTATGAGAACGTTCACATGGGAAGGCACACGACGATTGAGGTCAACGGGCCGGTGAAGGACATTCCGTGTACTCCTATGAACATGGAGGTCTGGGACCGTCATGGTGGACATACGCCTTGACAGGCACTTCGGGGACGCGCCTAGAGCTAATCCGGCTCTCCGGAGCGATCGGTCGGGCCATCTAGGCCCCCTTCACCCGCCGCTACGCAATCACTCTTGCTCGCTACTCGTGCTCCTGGGTGTGACAGCGCGTCCAGGCACCACGGAGGGGCGAGGTCTTCCGCTGAAGGACGCCCCCCGCCGAACCCCTGTGAGTTCCGCAGTGCTGGTCAACTCGATGACCCGGCGCGCTCAGGGTGGTCGCCAGTACGCTTGCGACGTGGACAGCTCCGAGCACGCCGTCCTCGTCTACGACGGCGATTGCGGATTCTGCTCGGTGGCGGCGGCGTGGATCACGACGAAGTGGAAGAAGCCAAAGGCGCCGGAAGCAGTACCCGCACAGCGCCTCGGCGAAGTCGATCTGGAGCATTTGGGGCTGACCGCCGACGACGTGAAGATGGCCTCGTGGTGGGTGGAGGACGGGCGTAAATCACGTGGCCACCTGGCAATCGCGCGGGCCCTCATCGCCGCCGGTACCGGTTGGCGATTGATCGGTCAGCTCCTCCTCTTGCCACCAGTGCGGTGGCTCGCAGCGATCGGCTACCGCATCGTGTCCCGCTTCCGCTACCGCTTGCCCGGTTGACTACCCGCCGGCAGGACTTGACCCTCAACGCGCACGAATAGCTCAGTGGTCCTGCCGACTTCTGGCCGGCCCATGCGGGAACTCGTAACCGGCGGCACGGCCATCCTCGTGCTCCACTCGCGCTTCGCTCAGATCTCGCTTGCTCCCGGTGCCCTTGCGGACAACGAGGGCCGGGGACGGCCGAACTCGCCGTCTCAGTCGACGCGTCCGGCGCTGGCGAGGAGCACGTCGCTACGTCCTGCGAGCGCCGGCTTGTCTGCCGCGCCGGAATCGGTGACGTGCGCGTCGATCGCCTTGAGGCGCACCACGGGAAAGCATCGGCTCGTGCGGGAGAGATAGAGCCGGACGTGGGGGAAGGCCTGGAACACCGCCGCGAAGGCCTGCTCGCGCTCGTCGCCCTCGAGGACGACCGGGACGACCGCCTGACGGCGTCCGTGCCGCTCGATCTCGACCGGCCCGCCGGCACGCAGGTTCACGAACCAGGCGGGGACTCGGTCCCAGCCGCCGTTGGCGCCGCAGATGACCGGCGTCTCGTCGAGCTCGACGTAGGCGACGAGCACCTCTCGCACCTGGCCGCTGCGCCGCCCCCGGGTGCGCAGCAATAGCACGTTGTCCACCCCGAGGGCCTTGACCCCGAGGCTCATGCCGAGGTGTCGATACGCGCAGATGTCGAGGTGGGTCCACCAACGCGCCGTCATCTGGTCGAGCGAGGAGCGCCGCCGCCCCCGAGGTGCGAGTGGCCGGTAGAGCCGAACGTAGGCGCTGGCGAGATGGCGCCGATACCCAGGACTTTCCTTCATGGGATCCCTTCCCCCTTGGTGCCCTCACGACGGCACTGTGACCTACTCGACGAGCACTCTCGACGTTGCTTCGATCGAGGTCCGCCGGGCGAGCTCCCGGCCGAAGGCCGCTGGGCCGAACACCCCCGCTTTTCCCCCGACCTCTCGTGGTCCGAAGGCAGCCTGGGCGACGACGACCGCACCCTTTGCCTCGAGCGCCTGGCGCATCGCGGGCAGCGCACCTTTCGGCGCGATCGCGAAGGTGCAGAACACCCCGACGGGTCTGCCTCCGAGCCGAGGCAGTCCGGACAGCCAGGTCCGCATTGCCTTGGCCGGACGGACCCCGGCGACCACGAAGCCCTCGACCCGACTCCCCACCACCACCATGTCGGCGGCCGCCAGCTCTGCCGGCCCGACCTTGGTGATCGGCAGCACCCGGACCCGGTCTCCTCGCTCCGAGAAGCCGTCCGCGATCGCCTCGGCAGTCCGCGCGGTCCTGCCGCCGCCACTCTCGTAACAGACGAGCACTCGCCGTTGTCCGTTCGACCACGCATCGTCTGAGCGCGCCGGTCGTGCCGGTCGGGAATCGAGCACAGCGGCCGCGGCGCGCCGGCCCTGGGCCATGGCCTCGACCACGGTGGCCGGCCCGATCAGCGCGTCGCCGACAACCCAGAGACGCTCGGTGACCGGCAAGGTCGCATTCCAAAGCCCGATCTCGCGCCCAAGGGCCAGTGTGCCGACCGGGTTGTGGTCCGCGAAGGCCGAAGCCGGGGCGGCCAGAATGCCGCTCGCACTCCAGCGCCGGTCGGCCACACCGGCGGTCTCTCGGCGCACGGGCGTGCCTGGAAGGGCGTCGGCGAACGCGGGGTTAACCCGGTAGCCCATCGCCATGACGACGAGGTCAACGCTGAGGACCTCGGGATCTCCGGTGACAACCGTGGGGCGGCGGTCGGCTCGTGCGTGGGTCGTGCGGGCAAGCTCGGCGCGAGTGACCCGCCCGGCTTCTCCGCGCAGCGCCGTCAGGGTGCGCAAGAAGCGGACCTCGACGCCCTCGTAGCGCGCCTCGGCGAGCTCGTCGGGACGGGTGAGGGCGAAGCGCTCGTCGAGCCAGTCGACACACGTGGCATCGAGCCCGAGGCGTCGTGCCGTTCGGGCCACGTCCATCGCGGTGTTGCCGGCTCCGAGCACGAGCACCTTGGGCATCGAGGTTCCCGGGTCAGCGGCGTCGCTCGCCAGGCCGAGCGTGGCGCGAAACGCCGCCGGACTCCCGCCTTCCTCGTGCGCCGCCTTCGCGCCTTGCAAGAATGTCGTGGCGTCGATGACCCCGTCGAGGTCGGCACCGGGCACCGAGAGGCGCAGTGGCACGCTGGCCCCGTGGGCCGCGATGACGGCGTCGTGGGTCCCAAGGAGCCGGTCGAAGTCCTCGGGGTGGATCTCGGTGCCACAGTGCAGGTCAACGCCGGCGGCAACGAGCTGGCGCCACGGCCGGGCGGCAACGGCCTCAGGGAGGGTGAAGTCGGGGATCCCCCAGTTACAGAGGCCCCCCGGGGTGGCGTCGCGCTCGTAGACGGTGACCGAGGCACCTGCCTCGATGAGCTCCCAGGCCGCGCCTGCCGCTGCGGGACCGGAACCGATGATCCCAACCGACAGCTCGCCGGTCACCGGAGCGGGGGGCGGTACCTCGACCATGTCGGCGACGAAGCGCTCGAGACGGCCGATGGCGACCGGGGTGCCACCGGCGAGGGACCAGCTGCAGGCCCCCTCGCACTGGGCTGCTTGGTTGCACACCCGGGAGCAGATGTCGGGCAGTACCGAGGTGCGCCGCAGGACCTCGTGCGCGCCCTCGAGGTCGCGGTCGCGGACCGCGGCGATGAAGCCTGGGATGTCGTTATGCGCCGGACAGCCCCGCATACAGGTCGGGTCGGGGCATTGCAGGCAGCGGTCGGCCTCGGCGAGCGCTTCGGGCCAGCCGGCAAAGCCGGTACGGATCTCGCTGACATCACCGAACAGGTACGCCGGGTGGGCCAGTTCGGCCTCGACGCGGGGGGCGACGAGAAGTGGCCCGTCGACGACGATGGCGCTGAACGGGCAGGTGCGAACGCACTGGCGGCACCCAACGCAGAGGTCGTCGTCGGCCTCGGCCACCCAGCGCCCGGTGTCCATCGACAGCGCTCCGGTCGGGCAGCGGATGACGCATTCCTGACATCCTGCGCAGCGGTCGGTGAGGACCCTGACGTTGGGGCGGGTGGGCGTGACCGGTGTCGACAACTCGCGGATAGTCATGAGCGGGTCTCCTTACCTAGTCGGCCGCGTGCATGATCACGTACAAGACGGCCGCTGCGGCGCCGCATCCGAGGACCAAGCCAAGCGTCGCGAGGCGCACGCCCGCGCCGCTTCGGCTGATCGGGACCAGCTCGCGCTCGGTGATCCGCCAGGTGCTCCAGGCGGCGGCCAGGGTACCGACGACGATCACCGCTACCTGGATGACGACGATCCAGCCATTGGTTGCGATCGAGAAGGAGTAGAGCGGCGCCCGGGTGCCCGAGAAGCCGAAGATGTGGATCGTTGCCGGGACGACCCGCGGCGAGTACTGGAAGAACTTCGGGAGCTGGCGGGCGAGGTAGTCCGCCCCGACGACGGGGATGAGGCCATAGGCGATGGGGACGAAGAAGGCCCGAAAGCGCGAGCCCCGATCGGCGAAGCTCCCCGGGCGGACGAGCTCGACGTCGCGCCGGGCGACAAGAGCTCCGATGCCCCGGGCCACTCCGGCGGTGGCGAGCGCCAGGAGGGCGATGAGCCCGAGATAGGCGACCGGGTTCGGGTAGTGGGGGAAGTGGAGGTGGCTGTTCATCCAGCTGTCGAAACTGGCCGCGGCGTTGGTGGCGTTGATCTGCTGGTAGAGGACGAGACCCCACAGCAGCACGATCGCCCACGCCACGTCGGCGCGCCGGCGCCGCGGAGCGACGACAGACGTGAGCGGCTTTTGCAGGAACAGCCCGACGTTGTCCTCCGGGCAGGACTTGTAGCACTCGCTGCACAGCCCGCAGTAAAGGTTCGAATCAGCGCTTCCCGGCCAGGTGTACCAGGGGCAGCCGAAACCGTCTGTCCCGCCGCGCATGCAGTCCTTGGTCTTACAGGTGAGGCAGACCTCGCGGTCACGGGTGCGGAACCCGGCCAAAGAGCCCATCGAGCCCATCGTGCCGATGACCGAGGTGAGCGGGCAGATGTAGCGGCAGAAGGTGCGCCGCTCAAAGACCAAGAAGAAGACGAGCGCCGCCGCGACGATGCCGATCACCATGAAGCTCGTTGCCGCCGGGTTGCCCGGAGCGGCGATGTTGAAGAACTCCTCGATCCAGGTGAGGAGGAGGAAGGCTCCCACCGGGAGCACGAAGCCGAGGCGGGCGAGAGGCTCGGGAAACTTACGGCCAAGGCCCAAAGTCTTCTGGGTGCGCTGGAAGAAGCTGCGGCGCTGGATCCACTCGGCGAAGCCGCCGAAGGGGCACATCGCGCACCACGCCCGCCCCACCACGACCATCATCACGAACACCAGGCAGAACCAGACGTACCAGGTGATCGCGGCACCGAAGTTGAGGCCTGGGATCGCCGTACCGAAAAGGCCGACGAAGATCACCGTCCAGAAGATGATCTGGTTCGGCAGGATCAGAAAGAACTGGAACTTCCGGTTGCGCACGAGGCGCGCGATGCGGGGATTCCGGAGAAGGTCGAGGCCCGGCGAAGGGTCCGAGGGGCCGAAGCGCTCGGCAAGGCCCCCGCGCTCGGGCGGACGCAGGCGTACCGCGGCGGGCACCGGATCGGCCAGTCGAGCTGCTCGGTCTTGCATCTCGAGCGCCATACGCACCTCCGTGCTTGGAGTGTAGCTCTTGACTATACGTATATCGGTAGGACTACGCATTCATCACCGTACTACTACTAGACCATATGTCAAGTCGCTTGCTACACTTATGTCTGTGAACCTGACACTCTCGAAGCGGGGCGACTACGTCGTGCGCTCGGCGATCTGCCTTGCTGGTGCGTACGAGTTCGGCACGCCGAAGAAGCTGCGCCAGGTCTCGGCCGAGATGGGGGTGCCCCGCACCTTCGTCTCCCAGATCCTCGGCGACCTCGTCCACGCCGGTCTCGCCGTCTCCTCGTTCGGCAAGGCAGGGGGCTACCGCCTCGCCCGGCCGCCCGACGAGGTCAGCCTCCTCGAGGTCGTCGAAGCCGGCGAAGGCCCGCTCGCCCCCGAGACGTGCGCCCTCGGGGACGGGCCTTGCCGCTGGGAAGCGGTCTGCCCGCTCCACGAGAGCTGGGGCGCGGTGAGCTCCGCCCTCCGATCGGAGCTCGCCGCGACGAGCCTCGCCGAGCTCGCCGAGCGGTCCCGGGCGATCGATGCCGGGACCTACCCCGTCCCCCCCGACGCCCACCGCCGAGCGGCACCCACGGTGTCCGTGGCCGACTCGGTCCAAATCGAGCTCGCTGCCCCAGCGGTGGCGGCAAGGCTGCGAGCGGGAGGGTCATGGCTCGCTTCTCACGTCGAGGCCGCCTCGGCCGAGGGTGAGGCGATCCGCGTGCGCGTCGGACCAGGGGGGCCAGCTTGGCTCGGAAAGATCGTCGCGGTGCACCTCGGTGAGCCGGAGGGGACCGACGAGGCCCTCGTCATCCCCCTCACCTGGGAGGCGACCGGGCCGACCGGACTGTTCCCTCACCTCGAGGGAGAGTTGCGCCTTTCCGCTGTCGACCCCGAACGGGCCGAACTCGCCCTCTTCGGCGCCTACCGGCCTCCGCTCGGCCGCGCCGGACAGGTCCTCGACGAGACACTGCTCACCCACGTCGCCCGCGCCACGGTGCGCGCGTTCCTCCGCCAGGTCGCCCGGACCCTCGAGGAGGTGCTGGCGCGACCGCCAACCTTGCGGGCCGCACAGGTCCAGCCAACACCGGCCGGGTCGGGAACCTTCGAGGACCCGCTGGTCGCTGAGAAGTGATCCTCGGACGCTTGCCGCCTCGCTCCTTCTCGGCGCCCTCAGCGGCGCCGCGTCGGCCGCGATCTGTCGGGAGCGGCCAGCTTCTCGGCGGTCCGAGGCCCGAGGATCTCGGCGAGGACTTGCTCAAGCTCGTCGGCCAACCGGTCACGCCGGACGGCGCCGAGCAGTGTCGCGGCCGCGACAGCCACGCTCACGAGCACGTAAACGGCGATGGTGAGGAAGGAGGCCCCCACCAACACGCCGAGGAAAACGAGGAACATTTCCACCATAGCCTCATCGTGAACCGAGTGGTCGTGAAATGGAACGTGGAGACTACGGGCCCACGGCCCCAGATCCTTCGGGCAGTCCCCGCAGTTCTACATGGTGCACCCGTGGTCTTACGCTGCTGGCCGGCCGGGTTGAGAGGCAAACTGGGGGTGGCATGATGAGCGAGCGCGTGTCGGCAGAGCAGCTCAGATCAGCGCCCTCGGGCGAGGCGCCTGCCAGCAGAACGGACCGACCGGCAACGGTGCCGATCCGCGTCGTGATCGTGGACGATCACACGCTGCTGCGCGAGGGAACGGTCCAGCTCCTTGAGCAGGAAGCTGAGGTTGAGGTGGTCGGCCAGGCCGGCTCCGGCGAGCAGGGGCTCGAAGTCCTCGGGCGACTTCGTCCCGACGTGGCGCTCATCGACGTCCACCTCCCCGGGATGAGCGGGCTCGAGCTCGCCCGAGCGACCGCGGCGTCACTTCCCGGGGTGCGGGTCCTCATCGTCAGCGCGTACGACGACTACGCGTACGTGGCCGAGGCGCTCGAGATCGGGGTGGGTGGGTACCTGCTGAAGACCGCCACCGCAAGAGAGCTTCTCGACGCGGTGCGGGCCGTCGCCGACGGGGTCTTCGTGCTGGACCAGGCCCTCTCTCGCCGGCTCACCCGGAGGCGACGGAGCGGCCCGCTGGCCGCCGCAGCGCTCACCCCGCGCGAGAGCGAAGTGCTCGGCGTGCTCGCCCGGGGCCGGTCGAACCAGCAGATCGCCGCCGAGCTCGGGCTGGGCCAGCGCACAGTCGAAGGTCACGTCTCGAGGGTGCTCGGCAAGCTTGGCGTCGCGTCGAGGGCCGAGGCGGTGGCCTACGCGTTCGGCCATCGGCTCGTCGAGCCAGAGGACCATGGCGACTCGCGCAACGACGGCTGAGTTCGCCGCCGTCGCGCGCCGGGCTGCGCACCCGCCGGTACGCGACGGGCGCTTCTGGGTCATCCAGGCGATGGTGCTACTCATCGCCAGCGTTCACCTGCTCGTCGACCTGCACGTCTCGGCCGAGACCGGGGCGTTCCCCGCCGGACTCCCCGTCGCTTTGTTGATCCTCCCCGTCGGCTACGCGGCGCTCCGCTACGGGCTGGCGGGCTCGGCGGCCACCGGTATCTTGGCGACGCTGGCCTGGCTGCCCGACTTGCTGCTGGCCCACGACCAGGGACACTCCGGCGGCGACCTCGTGGACCTGGCGCTCGTCGACGGCGTCGCGTTTTTCTTCGGCCGGCACATCGAGGCCGAGCGCCTCGCGCATGCCCGCGTCGAGCGCGCCACCGCCGAGCGCCTCGCCGTCGAGGCCCGCTACCACCAGCTCTTCGAGGCGAACCGTTCCCCGATCCTCGTCCTCGACAACCACGGCGCAGTTTCCGACGCCAACCCCGCGGCGAGAGCGCTGCTCGGCCGGGGCGTGGTCGGGCAATCGAGCGCGACGCTCTTCGATGGGGACGACGCCCTCCACAAACAGATCGGGCAGGTGCTCAGCCTGCCTGACGGCCGCGACTACCGGCTCGACCTCGTGTCCCTGCCTTCCGGAACGGACGGGCCGTCCACCCAGGTGATCTTCGAGGACGTCACCGAGGAGCGCAGCGAGGGCCGCCGTGCCACGCGCTACGCCCAGTTCGTGGTCGAGGCCGAAGAGGACCAGCGTCGGCGACTCTCGCGAGAACTGCACGACGAGCCGCTCCAGCTCCTCTTGCACGTGGCCCGCCGCCTCGAGAGCCTCGGGGGGATTCTGGGACTGCCCGAGACCGTCACGGGCGGTCTCGTGGAGGCCCGCCGGCAGACACTCGACGCAGCAGGTCGCTTGCGCACCCTGGCCCGGGACTTGCGTCCGCCGGCCCTCGACGAGCTCGGGCTCGTCGCCGCGCTCTCGACCCTCCTCACCGACGCCGAAGACGAGGCGACTTTCGTCGCCGAGCTCAAGGTCACCGGCACCGAACCTCACCTTGCACCCGAGATCGAGCTCGGCGTCTTTCGCATCGTCCAGGAGGCGGTGCGCAACACCCTCCGCCATGCCGGAGCCAGCCAGCTCCTCGTGACCGTTGGGTTCCGAACTGACGAACTCGCGCTCAGCGTGTCCGACGACGGGCAAGGCTTTGTTCCCCAGGGCCTCGGAGAGCAGGACTCGGGGCATCTCGGTCTGCTCGGCATGCGCGAGCGGACGAGACTCCTCGGGGGCCACCTCGACCTGCGCTCGGCCCCCGGTCACGGCACAGTCGTCGAAGCGACCGTGCCGTTCGCCACGCCCCGGCCCGGGCGCGGCGCCTTCTCCCCCTGACCGACCACGGCCTGGTGGGAAGCCTGGATGGATTTCTCGGCTCCTACAAGCTCGCCTGACCGCTATCGGCGCCCGGAGAACGGCGCGCCGATGCTTCGAACGGTCCGGATCGCCCTCGGCACATTCGAGGACAACGGCGACCCAGTCGGGGTCCTCGCGGTCACCGGGTCACCCCCGGCGGTCGGCTGCGTCTATTTGGCCATCACACCAGAACGGCGACGGCTCACGCTCGCCACCGTCGCCGCAAGCGCCGGACGTGGCTGTTCCCCGTCGGCCGGCCCGGACGTCACCCGCATCTCCGAACACCTCGGTAACCGCCTCCACTCACGCGAGCTGCGCGCCCCGCGTAACGCACCAACATGTTGTTGGATCTGGCAAGCACATGCTGCTGGTGCTAATCGCCCACCTGCACACCAACACCGCCTACAGATGGGTGCAGGCAAGCCGGCGGCCACTGGGCCAACTACGCCCCTGAGCCCATGTGAGGCTGAAGGACCCACCAACGCAGCCTGAAGACGCTGGCGCGCCGGAGACGAGCAGCCGACGACCGGACCGCGCA
>DATLUM010000113.1 GCA_035533095.1 Acidimicrobiales bacterium
CAGCGAGTGGATCCGCCGCCACCACTGTCTGATCGCGGACCAGCGAGCCCTCGACCGGCACACCATCGGCCGGATCGTCAAACGCGTCGGGCGGCACGCCGGCATCCGGGTCCACCCCCACCAGCTGCGCCACACCCTGGCCACCCAAGCCATCAACCGAGGCATGCGCCTCGAAGCCATCGCCGCCCTGCTCGGGCATCGCTCCATGGAAATGACCCTCATCTACGCCAACCCTCGGGAATTGCATCAGACGCGAGAGAAAGCCCAGGTCGCCTGTCGATACAAGGCTCGGAGTGCGTCGAGCTGTTGGGCTGTGGATGCCGTCTGAGCAGGCGGGTTTGACGGGCCGTCCCGTTTGATGCAAGATCCTCTCCCTCAACGGGAATGACAGGAGTGTGATTTGGGACGTGGGGATCTGGCCGGCGCGGCGCGTCTGGAGCTGGTGTCGGGGGTGGCGCAGCTGCGACCGGAGGACGCCATGTTCGACGCGATGTTGCGCGGCTGGCGGGCGCAGCAGACCGCCCGGGGGTTGCGGGAGGAGACGATAGGTGGCCGGGAGCAGCTGGTCCGGCGGTTCGTCGAGTTCACCAACGAGTACCCGTGGGGTTGGCTGCCGGCTCACGTGGAGGAGTTCACGCTGTCGTTGACCACCGAGCGGCATCTGAGCCCGGCGACGGTCCGCAACTATCAGATCGACGTCCGTCTGTTCAGCGAGTACCTGACCGACGCCCGCTACGGGTGGGGCCCGGCGTGCGAGGGGGCGTTCGGGGCGGGGGTGCACCCGGTGGCGATCTGTCATGAGTGGAACACGATCGCCCACCTCAACGACTACGAGGGCAGTCCCGAGGCCCGGCCGTTCGGCCGGGATGAGCTGCAGGCGTTCTTCGACTTCGCTGATGATCAGGTGGAGCGGGCGGTCGTCGCGAAACGCAAGGGGGTGCTGGCCGCCTACCGGGATGCCACGCTGTTCAAGGTGATCTACGGGTGGGGGCTGCGCCGCAACGAGACGGCCAAGCTGGACCTGGCGGACTGGGGCCGCAACCCGGCGGCCGCGGACTTCGGCAGGTTCGGGATGCTGCACGTCCGTTACGGCAAGGCGGTGCGAGGACAGCCGCCCCGGCGGCGCAATGTGTTGTCGACGATGGGCTGGGCGGTCGACGCGGTGGCCGACTACGTAGATAACGTCCGACCCCGCTTCGGCTGTGCGGAGCACCCGGCGTTGTGGGTGACCGAACGGGGCGGGAGGATCAAACCGGCGGAGATCAACGCCCGTTTCGGCGCCTACCGCGACGCTTTGGGGTTGTGCCGGGAGCTGACCCCGCACTCTTTGCGCCACTCCTATGTCTCGCATCTGACCGAGAACGGCGCCGACCGGCGTTTCCTGCAACAGCAGGTGGGTCACCGCTGTGACACCTCGACAGCGATTTACACCCATGTCAGCTCCGATTTCATGAACACCGCTCTGCGAAAGGCGCTCGCCCCGGCGCTCGACGATGACAACGGGAAGGAACGGTGATGGCCGCGAAGCTCGACTACCGATGGAACCTCCGCCAGGTGATGGCCAGCCGGGAGATGTTCGCCACCACCGACCTCATCCCGGCGCTGGCAGCGCGGGGGATCCGCCTGTCTTCCAGCCAGGTCTACCGCCTGGTGGTGGAACGGCCCGAGCGGCTCAGCCTCAAGGTGCTCATGGCCCTGTTGGACATCTTGGACTGCACCATGGCAGATCTGATCGAACCGGTGGAATCCCCCAAGGCTCGACGCTCCAAGACAGCAGCCGGTGGCGAAGCCGGGATCGGCGCGTTGCGCCCCAAGCGGGCCCGCATCCGATAGGTGTCGGCTGATTATCTCGAGGCAGCCGCTGACCCGCTGGGGTCGTGGTGGAGCTGGTCGCACACGTAGAGCCAGCTCTCGATCGGGCGACGATCCAAGCCATCGTGGAGGCTGTGGCGGGAGGCCGGGCGAAGCGCCGCCGTCTCGCCCAGTTCCTCGTTGATCGACCGGCGGTGCTCGTCGATGGCCGCTCCCCGGCACCGCGCGTTGTGGGAAACCTGCTCATAGCACTTCGGGCCGCGGGGGCTCTCCGCGTGTCGCCGCCAGTCTGCGCGACGTGCGGGAAGAGCCTGCGAACCCTGCAGCGACGCGGCCAAGACTGGTATTGCGCGCTCTGCGGCTCGAACCGGGAGCCGTGCGCGCGTTGTGACCTCACTCGCCCGGTCTCGACGCGTGACCGCGACGGGCGACCGCACTGCGTCGAGTGCCCTCCCGACCATGAACGTGATCCCCTCGAGGTCATCGTCGAGGTCGTCACCACCGTGGACCCGACATTGCCGGCTGGGGTCGTCATCGCCGCGGTGGACGCGGCGGTGACCAACGCAGGGCAGCGTCGCCGGCTGGCGTGGGCGATCACGGAACGCCCAGAACTGCTTGCCGGGGCGGGCGCCGAAGCCCCGGTCCCGTCGGTGCTGCGCCTCATCGACGGGCTCTGCGACGCCGGGGCCGCCCATATCGTTCGTCCTGCTTGCCCGCACTGTGGCCGGGTCATCGCGCTGGTCAAACCCAGAGACGGCCTCAGGTTGTGCCGCATGTGCGTCGCCCGCTCCCGAGGCGAACGTTGCGTCAGGTGCCACGTCGTGCGCGAGCCCGCGACGCGCGATGTCGACGGGGCGCCGATCTGCGGTTCGTGTTTGATCAGGGACCCGGTCAACCACGAAACCTGCTCGGGTTGCGGGCGGCGCCGACCGGTCAGTCTGCGGCGCTCCGACGAGGTGTTCTGCGAGACCTGCCGCCCCGCGAAGCTTCTCACCTGCGCCATCTGCGAACGATATGGCCCGGCTCTGATCTCCAAGACCACCGGCCAGCCGTGGTGTCGGGCTTGCACGCAACGCTGGGCCCGCTGCGCCCGCTGCGCAGAGGTCCGGCCAACCCGAGGTGGCACCCTTGACGAGCCGTTGTGCGCAACCTGCACCCGGCCCGATCCCCAGTTCTGGAAGGCATGCAGCGGCTGCGGGCAGCCGGGCCGCATCCACGCCGGGTACTGCGCCCGCTGCAGTGTCGACCGGCGGCTCCTCGAACTTCTCGGTGACAACTCCGGGACCGTCCGGCCGCAATACCAAGCGCTGTATCAGGCTCTCTCCGTTACGGAGCGGCCCACGACCGTGGCCCGCTGGCTCGACCAAAGCGCGGCTCCAACAATCCTGCGTGCCCTCGACACCGGCGACGGACTCTGCCATGAGGCCCTCGACAAGCTGCCGCCAGGCAAGCCCGTCGAGCATCTGCGTGCCGTCCTCGTCGCGGTCGGGACCCTGCCCGCCCGCGACGAGCAGATGGTCCGTCTCGAACGCTGGATCGCTGACACCATCGCCGGCCGGGTCGACCCCGACGAGCAGCAGTTGCTACACCGCTACGCCACCTGGCACCTTCTGCGCCGCCTCCGTCACCGACTCGGCGACGACACCGCCACCTACAACCAGAACTTCGGGGTCCGCCAGCGAATCAGGGCCGCCATCGCCCTGCTCGACTGGTTGGCGGGCGCCGGTCTGATCCTGGGCACGGCCAGCCAAGGCGACCTGGAAGGCTGGCTGGCAAGCGACGAAGCCACCCACCGCCGTGACGTCGGGAACTTCTTGCGCTGGGCGAAGCGGCAGAAGCTGACTGCCTTGGAACTCCCAGCCGTTCGCTGGGGCGGCCCATCGGGCCAGATCGACACCGAGATCCGATGGGAACAAGCCCGTTGGCTTCTCCACGACGACAGCATCGAAGCAGAGGACCGCTTCGCCGGACTGCTCGTGCTCCTCTACGCCCAATTCCCCGCCGCCATCGGCCGTCTCACCGTCGCAGACGTTGAGATCACCGACAGCACAGTCCGCCTTCGTCTCGGCCCCGAACCGGTCGTGTTGCCCGAACCGCTCGCCGCTCTCGCCCTCCAACTCGTCGCCAACCGCAAGGGCCACGCCGCAATCGGCAGCCAACCACACTCGCCGTGGCTGTTCCCCGGCGGCCAGCCAGGACGACCCATCGGCGACACCCGTCTCGGCGAGCGACTCCGCAAGCTCGGTCTCCGGCCCGGACAATCCCGATCCACCGCACTGTTCCAACTCGCCACCGAGCTGCCCGCCGCCCTGTTGGCCCGAATGCTCGGCATCAACATCAGCGTCGCTGTCGCATGGCAACGCGCCAGCGCCGGCGACTGGACGACCTACGCCGCCCACTACAGCCGCCGAACCCATCACCATCACCACACCACCGTTGCCGACCTCTCCGACAGCCCAGACACCCCCCTCAGCTGAAGGCATTCGGACACTTGGAATACCTGACTCCGCCAGAGGACACGGCCAACGCGGCGGTCCTCGAGCGCGCTGCCCCGACGCTCGACGTCACGTTGTCCGGTTAGGCCGGTTCGGCTTCCTTCGCTTGGTCCGGCGGAGGTATCTCGCCGGTGGTCAGATCCACGGATCTCAGCAGCTCGATGAGGTCGCCGGCGGCTGCGCCGCCGCGACCTCGCATTGAGCCCTTTGCCTGCCGCCGGGCGGCTGCCTTCTCCGACCAGGCGATGATCCGTTCTGCCTGGTCGGCTCCGAGCCCGAACGCGGTCACCCCGTCGCCGGGGAAGTGGGTCATCGGTGGCGTTGCCGGCGGTGCACCTTGTCGGAGCACGCGCAGCTTCCAGCGGACCCATCGGACCAGGCGGGCCTCGACCTCGGTCGCCACATCCGGGTCCAGCGGTGT
>DATLUM010000114.1 GCA_035533095.1 Acidimicrobiales bacterium
CGATCCCCTCGTCCTCGCAGAGCGGGAGCATTTCCCGTTCCTCCTCGCGGTTCAACAGGTTGTAGTGGTTCTGCATGGTCGAGAAGCGGGTCCAGCCGTGAGCGTCCGCGACGTGCAGAGCCTTGCTGAACTGCCACGCCCACATCGACGACGCTCCCACGTAGAGCGCCTTCCCAGCGTTGACGACATCGTGCAGTGCCTCGATGGTCTCCTCTATGGGTGTGCGGCGGTCCCACCGGTGGATCTGGTACAGGTCGACGTAGTCGGTCCCGAGCCGGCGGAGGCTCTCGTCGATCTCGTGCATGATCACCTTGCGCGACAGGCCGGCGCCGTTGGGGCCCTTCCGCATCCGCCCGTGGACCTTGGTGGCGATGACCACTTCTTCACGCTTGGCGAAGTCGCGAAGGGCCCGGCCCACGATCTCTTCGCTCGACCCGAGCGAGTACACGTTGGCCGTATCGAAGAAGTTGATCCCGAGCTCCAGAGAGCGCTGGATGAAGGGGCGGCTCGACTCCTCGTCGAGGGACCAGGGATGGTTCCCCTGCGAGGGAGTCCCGTAGCTCATACACCCCAGGCAGACAGCAGATACGTCGAGTCCGGTGCTGCCGAGCTTCACATAGCGCATGGGTGGGAATCTACCGCCGGCGGACGTAGCTACCCTGCCGGGGTTTCGTTTACGTTGAGCGCCCAGCGGGAAGCAATCCGGATGCCGTTCGCTGGCTGGCGCCGGCTCTCAACCGCGAACGACTGGAGGTGTGGTGTCCGTCTGGCTGGCGCGGGTATTCGAGGTGTTGTTCTGGTGGGGCGCCTGCCTCGGCGTCTGGGTGGTATCACTCTCGGCGGTCTCCGGCCAGGAACTGATCGTCTCCGTACTGGTGTCGCTGCCATGCGGCTTGCTGGCCCTGGTAGGGAGGCTGGCGGGGACGAACAAGTGGGGGCTGAAGCCGGCGTGGTTGCGAAGCGCATGGGTGCTGCCGCTCGCGATCGTCAGTGACGCCGTACAGGTCACGGTGCAGGTGCTGCGATCTCCCGGCCGACAAGGCGAGTTCGTGCGGATACCGATATCCGAGGGCGCGGGATACACCGCATCGGCCGACGGGCGCCGAGCGGTGGCGAGCTTTCTCACGTCCGCCACACCCGCCAGCATCGTCACCGATATCGACCCCGAGACGGGTGAGGCACTGGTCCACGTGATACCGGTGCGAGGCCCTCACATGGAACGGGTGGCCGCGCGTTGAACGTCGACACCGGCTGCCTGATCGCCCTTCTCGCAGGGGGAATGTTCCCGGCTCTCGTTCTCTCCTCGCGCGGCGACCCGGGCGCCCGGCTCATCGGCCTCGACCTGCTCGCGGCCGTGCTCACCTTCTGCCTCATCCTTGTCAGCCAGGTTGGCCCCGGTCAGTCCTACGACCTCATCCTTCCGTTGGTGCTCGTGCCGCTCTCGTTCGCCGGGACCCTTGTATTCACCCGCCTGCTCGGCAAGCGGGAGGACAGCTCTTGACGGTGATGCTCCGGTGGTAGGCGACGCTCTAGTCGCTGCAGGCACAGCCGTGATAGTGGCCGCGTCCCTCGCCGCGCTCGTCGCGCGTGACTCCTATACGAGGCTCCATCTCGCTACTCCTATGACTTCTCTCGGCGGCCCGCTCATCGCGGCTGGACTGTCGATCGCAAACGGGCCCGGTCTGACAACGGCGTCGATCGCGTTGCCCACCGGCCTGCTGTTCATCGCCGGTCCGATGCTTTCCTCCGCGATAGCGCGGATGCTCGCCCAGCGGGACGGCAAGGTTCCCGCGGAGTCTCCCGAATGAGCGCCGTGGTGATCATCACCCTGACGCTGGTCGGGATCGGCGGCACGGCGGTCGTGTTCACGCACAGGCCGGCGCGTCAGGCTGTGACGTTGTCGGCGTTCGGGCTCACCATGGCTGTCCTGTTCATGTCCCTGCAGGCGCCGGACGTGGCGTTGAGCCAGATCGGGGTCGGCACGGCGATCGTCCCTCTGATGGTCATGCTGGCCGTTCGCAAGATCGGGCAGCGACGATGACCAGGACCGCCCGCTTGATCATGTTCGGCGTCGCCGGTGCCTCGGTGGCCGTGGCCGTGATTCTCGCCATCCTCATGATGCCTTCGTTTGGGGGGTCGAGCCATCCGTATCGCGACCATGCGGTAGTCGCCGGTGTTCACCACCAGACCTCCAACATCGTCTCGTCGGTCAACTTCGACCAGCGCGGCCTCGACACCCTCGGTGAGGAGACGATTCTGCTGGCGAGCGTGATAGGCGTGAGCGTCTTGCTTCGTCCGGCTGAGGACGAGACCGAGACCCAGCGACTCTCGGGGGGAAGGGTCCTCGACGTCGTGCGCCTCGGCGGCTACGTATTGCTGCCGGTTACTGCGCTCATCGGTCTCGACGTGGCGACCCACGGGCACCTGACGCCCGGCGGCGGTTTCCAGGGCGGCGTCGTTCTCGGGACCGGTCTGCACACCCTCTATCTCGCTGGCAGGTATGACGCTCTGGAGAGGGTCCGGCCCGTGATGCTGTTCGAATGGGGCGAGGCCCTGGGCGCCGGCGCGTTCGCGTGTCTCGGCATCTCTGGCCTGCTCGTCGCCGGAGCCTTCCTCGTCAACGTGATCCCGTGGGGCACGTTCGGTGACCTCATGTCGGGGGGGACGGTCCCGGTGCTCAACGGCGCCGTAGGTGTAGAGGTCGCTTCGGGGACGATGGTCCTCCTCTCGAAGTTCCTCGAGCAGGCGATCAGACTCACCGGCGGTTCGGGAAAGGCTGGGAGCCAGGAGTCGGCGAAGGGATGAGCATCTACGGCTACCTCGTCGGGGGCTGGCTCATCCTGATCGGCGCGTTCGGGATCGCAAGCAGCCGCAACCTCATCCACTCCGTGGTTTGTCTGTCCGTCGCTCAGGCGGGCACGTACGTCCTGCTGTTGACCGTCGGCTTCCAGACCGGAGCGACCCCGCCCGTCTTCGGCTCACCGCCGTCGAAGCCGAACCTGTCGGTCGTGGACCCGGTGGTGCAGGCGATGACGCTGACAGACATCGTCGTCTCGGCCACGCTGACGGCGCTCCTGCTGGCCCTGGTGATTCAGATCCACAAGCGCCACGGCACCGTGGACCCCGACGAGCTGAGAGCCCTGCGGGGGTAGCGCGGTGCTCGTCTTCGATAGCGGCGTCGCCTGGCTGCCACCCGTCGCGATAGCCACGGCAATCACCGGCGCAGCTGTCCTGCTTGTGGCGGGCAGGTTCATCCCGAGGCAGGCAACCGACATCGTCGCGACCGCTGTCGCCTTGGCGGTGACAGGATTCACGGCCGCGGTCCTGGCGGTATCAGCGCAGGGTCGGATCGTCACCTGGGCCGCTCGCTGGCAACCGAAGCAGGGTTTCAGCGTCGGCGTCGTCATGCAGAGCGACCCGGTCGGAGCGGGTATCGCCGTACTGGCGGGGGCGCTCATGACGATCGCGCTCGTCTACAGCTGGCGGTATCTCGATTCGGTCGAGGCCCATTACCAGGCTCTGATGCTGCTCTTCCTAGCGGGAATGGTGGGCTTCGCCTTGACCGGCGACCTTTTCGACATGTTCGTCTTCTTCGAGCTGATGGGGGCGTCGGCGTATGCTCTGACGGGGCTCAAGGTCGAGGATCCGACCGCCCTCCAAGGTGGGTTCAACTTCGGAGTCGTGAACAGTCTCGGCGCCTACTTGTCGCTGGCGGGCGTCGCGATGCTCTACGCGCGTACCGGCAACCTCGGTCTGCCGCAGCTCGGGCAGTCCCTGGCCAACCACGGTGCCGATGCGCTTGTTGTAACGGCATTCGTCCTCGTCCTCACCGGGTTCCTGGTCAAGGCGGCCATGGTTCCATTCCATTTCTGGCTCGCAGATGCTCACGCGGTCGCGCCGGCTCCGGTTTGCGTGCTCTTTTCGGGCGTCATGGTTCCTCTCGGCGTGTACGCCGTATTCCGCGTGTACTGGACGGTCTTCTCGCGTGCCCTCCCCGGCGACGACGTCCGGCGCGCGTTTCTGATCCTCGGTGTGGTGACCGCAGTCGTGGGGTCAGTCATGTGCCTCGGCCAGCGTCACGTGAAGCGGCTACTTGCTTACTCGACGATCGCGCACGTCGGTCTTTTCCTTACTGCACTCGGTTTGCTCACACCCGACGGGACTTCCGGTGCTCTGCTCTACGTCGCGGGCCACGCCGGCGCCAAGGCGGCGCTGTTCCTCCTGGCCGGCATCATGCTCGCCCGGTACGGCTCCGTCGACGAGCACGAGCTGTTCGGCCGGGGTCGCAACGCCCGGTACATACCGTGGCTCTGGGTTGCCGGCGGCCTCGCGCTCGCCGGGCTGCCCCCGTTCGGGACCGCCCTCGGCAAGGCACTCTCCGAAGATGCTGGGATCAAGGGAGGCGACCCGTGGCTGGTCGGTCTCTTCGTCGTCGTGTCGGCGGCGACCGCCGGCGCTGTGCTGAGGGTGACCGCGCGGGTGTACTTCGGGCTCGGCCCCGTACCGTCCGAAGGGCCAGGCGGTCAGGAGACGAAGGGCGACGAGAAGCCCGACTCCAAGATGGACAAGGTCCCGCCGACGATGTTCGCTGCGGTCCTCGTGCTCCTCGTCGGGACGCTCGCCGAAGGTGTGTTCCCCGGCACGCGCGCAGCGGCCGACCACGCTGCCGCCTATTTCACCGATCCCCTCGGGTACGCGCACGCCGCTCTGGATCACACAGGTGGTTCCGCGACCTCCGCCCGCCATCCGGGTTGGACCGGTCTCGGTGTGGGACTGGGCATCGCGTCCGCGCTTCTCGCTGTTGTGGTCGCAGGGGTCGGCTTGTACGGGGGTCGCTTGGCCGAGCGAGCCGGTTCGTTCGGAAGGGCGATGGCTCGGGGGTTCGCCGGCCTGCGAAGCGTGCACTCGGGACACATCGGCGACTACGTCGCATGGCTCATGACGGGTGTCGCCGCGTTCGCGGCGATGATCGGCCTGCCTCTCGTATGAAAGCGAGGCCGCCGTCGCGCAATCGGGCAGCCTGGGCCCTCCGGAGAAAGTGGTGTGTGATCGGAGGCGGGTGATACCGCTATCCGGACGCGCGGCGAACCTAGACTGAGCTCCGGCACGTAACTACATCAGCAGTAGCGATATGCCGATAACAAGTGCTGTCCGAAAGCAGCCTATGAACGCGTCCCAGAACCTCAGGATCAAGGAGAGCCGGCTCGCACCCGGGTTGGAGAGCGTCGTCGCAGCACGACGGATCATCGTCGCCGCCGTGGACGCCTGGAAGCTCTCGGAGCGGGTCGGGGAGGACGCGGCCCTGGTCGTTTCGGAGCTTGCGAGTAACGCGGTCCTGCACGCGCGTACGACGTTCACGGTCTCTGTCTGCCGGCTGGGACCCGGGCTCCGGGTTGAGGTGTCGGACGGCAACCCGGTGTTCCCCGAGGCCGGCGCCGGGCGGCCCGAGGAGCTGCTGGCCGTGCGTTCGATGACCGGCCGGGGTCTCCAGCTCGTCGCTGCGATATCAGATCGTTGGGGGGCCGAACGGCGAGCAGACGGGAAGGTTGTTTGGGCCGAAGTCGGCACCAGCCGGTTGCGGGTCGAGCCGTCGCCGCCTCCTGCATTCCCCCCGGCACCCGCGCCGCCGAGGGTCAGCGCGGTGGCCGTAGCGGCCGGTGTGAAAGAGGTAACCGTCGCGACGGGAGCCGGCCGTCAGGTCCACCTGATCGGTGTGCCGGTGAGCCTTCTCATCGAATCGACCCGGCAGCTCACGGACCTTCAACGCGAGATGCAGGTGATCGGACTCGATCAGAGCGGCCCGCGCGAGCTGGTCTCGCTGGCGAGCTCGACGCGCGAAATCGAAGCGTGCATCGGGTACCTGCGCGAAGCCGGTCTCGCCGATGCCAAGCAGGCGGTGGCCCGAGGGGAGAGCGTCGTCGACTACGACCTTGTCGTACCTCACGATGCGGCCGTCCATCTCGACCGCCTGGGCCAACTCCTGGCCAGAGCGCGAAGCAGGCTCGCCCGCCGGTACCTGCTGACGTTGCCGGCGAGTGAAGACGTCGTCGCCTTCCGTTTGTGGTGGAGGGACGAGGTCCTGTCCCAGCTTGGCGGGCGGCCGCCGGTGCCCTGCCCGATACAGCCCGATGCAGGCAGGGCGCGGCAGCCTCGCGAACCTCTTTAAAGCTGAAGGCTCTTCACCTGGAGGAATTCCTCCAGACCGAAGTGGCCGTACTCGCGGCCGATGCCCGACTGCTTGTAACCACCGAACGGAGCGTTCGGGTTGAAGGCACCACCGTTGACCTCGACCTGACCGGTGCGCAGCTTGCGGGCCACTTGCTCCGCGTGCTCCTGCGTCCCGGCCCAGACGCCGCCGGCAAGCCCGTACACAGTGTCGTTGGCGATCTCGACGGCCTCGTCCTCGGTGTCGTAAGGGAGGATCGACAGAACCGGGCCGAAGATCTCCTCCTGCGCGATCGTCATGTCCCTCCGCACTTCCGAGAAGACGGTCGGCTTGACGAAGAACCCAATGTCGAGGCCCTCCGGCTTCCCGGTGCCGCCCGCGATGAGCTTGGCGCCCTCGTCGATGCCTTTCTGGATGTATCCCTGCACCCGGTCCCACTGGGCCTGCGACACGAGCGGGCCGAGCTTGGACTCCTCCGCGAACGGGTCGCCCGGGGTCATGGCGTTGGCGGCTTCCGCCGCGATCTGTTCCACTTCGGCCAGCCGGTCACGAGGCACGACCATGCGCGTCAGAGCCGAGCAGGTCTGACCAGAGTTGAGAAACGCCTTGAACACCCCGTCCGTCACCGCCTTCGAGAGGTCGGCGTCGTCGAGGATCACGTTGGCGCTCTTGCCGCCGAGCTCCAGGGCCACCTTGGCCACGCGCTGCATGCACAGCTCCCCGACGCGCTTGCCCGCCCTGGTGGACCCCGTAAAGGAGACCATGTCCACGTCAGGGTGCTTGGCGATCGCTTCACCGACGACTGGGCCGACACCCGTAACCATGTTGAACACCCCGCCGGGCAGACCGGTGTCGTGGATGATCTCGGCGAGGACGAACGCGTTGAGCGGGGCCACCTCCGAAGGCTTCAGCACGACCGTGCATCCGGCTGCGAGAGCAAACGCCACCTTGGCGGCAATCTGGTGGAGGGGGTAGTTCCAAGGCGTTATGCAGCCGACCACGCCGATCGGCTCACGCACGATCAACGAGTTCGCGTTGCGCTCCTCGAACGCGAACTCGTCCACGATCGACTGGATGACGTTGAACGAGTTGTAGGGGAGGCCCGCCTGGACGAGGAGGCTCAGGGGCTTCACCATGCCGACCTCTTCGCTGACGAGTGTGGCGATCTCGTCCATTCGAGCTCCGATGCCCTCCGCGATGCGGGAGCAGTACTTGGCGCGCTCCTCGACGGCCGTGGCAGCCCACCGGGGGAAAGCGGCCTTAGCCGCCGCGACCGCGCGGTTGACGTCTTCCGGGGTCCCCTCGGGGATGGTGCCCATCACTTCCTCGGTGGTCGAGTTGACCACCTGGAGACTTCCCTTGCCGGTGCTGGGCACCCATGCCCCGTCTATGTAAATCGTGTCGCGGACGATCATCCCTCTAGCTCCTTCCCGATAACGGTTCGGATGCCGGACGCCTGTCCCGTCGTGGCCGGTGTCCGTCACTACCGGCGCATGCTACGCACTGAGACTGCGCAACGTTTCCAGCGCCTTGTCGGCGTGCTTGGACATGTTGATCTCCGAGCGAATCACGTCCTTGATCAGGCCGTCGGTGCCTATGACGAAGGTGGTGCGCTTGTTGGGGATGAGCCCGGGGCCGCGGCGCACCCCGTAGGCCTTTGCCACCGACTTGTCGGTGTCGGATAGAAGGGGGAAGTCGAAGCCGTACTTTGATGAGAACTGCTGTTGCTTGTCGACCTTGTCGGCCGAGATCCCGACCCGTTGCGCGCCGGCTTGTTCGAACTCGCGGGCCAGGTCCCGGAAGTGGCAGCTCTCCGCTGTGCATCCGGGCGTCATGGCGGCCGGGTAGAAGTACAGGACGACCGGCCCCTTCTCGAGCATCTCCGACAGCCGCCTGCGGGCACCGGTCTCGTCCGGCAGGTCGAAGTCTGGTGCTTTGTCACCGATGTCCATGCTGGCGAGGGTACGCCCTGGTGGAACCTTATGTTCGATTGCTGGCCGGCCGCAGACCGGCTCGGTGGCAGCTTCAGTCGACGAGGCGTTGCATGAGCACCACGTCGAGCCACCTCCCGAACTTGCGCCCGACCTCCTTCTCGACGCCGATCACCTCGAATCCGCACGCCCGGTGGAGGTTGATCGACGCGTCGTGGCCCCCGACGATCCGGGCTATGACGGCGTGGAACCCGTGAGCCCCGGCGAGGCGTACCAGCTCCTCGAGCAGCCCCTTGCCCACCCCTTGGCCGCGGGCCTGCTGGTCCACGTACACCGAATCCTCCACAGTGGTCCGGTACGCGGGGCGGGGGCGGTACGGCGATAGGGACCCGAAGCCCCTTACGGTGCCGGAGCCGTCGACCGCCACGACCACGGGCCACGCCCCGCTGTGCTCGTCCATCCAGGCCAGCTGGTCTTCAGGGCTCCTCGGCACCAGGTCGAAGGTCACCGTGGACTCGAGGACCTCGCGGTTGTAGATGGCCCGGATCTCCTCCGAGTCTCGGGTCGTGGCGAGCCGGTAGTCCATCGGCGAGTGAGCGTACCGGCGGCCGGGGAGCGCCCGGAGGTGGCCCGGAGGAGCCTGACGGGTTGGCCGGGAGGTGATCAGCGCTGGCTGGGGGAGGGGCCGGCGGGTATCCTGGTCCGGGCTTCACGCCACCGGCGCGCGCCGGATCAGCAGTACTGCGCCCCCTTAGCTCAGTCGGCAGAGCACAGCCATGGTAAGGCTGGTGTCGTCGGTTCGATTCCGACAGGGGGCTCGGCGGCGTAGCTCAGTTGGTCAGAGCACTCGGCTCATAATCGAGTTGTCGTCGGTTCAAGTCCGA
>DATLUM010000115.1 GCA_035533095.1 Acidimicrobiales bacterium
CGGCGATGACGGCGCTGGGGCAGGTGATGGGCAACGTCGGGGCCGGGATGAGCAGCCTGATCGAGTCGAGCGACCCGCTGATCAAGATGTTCGAGCGTGGCGCCGTTGCCCTCTCGGGCGCGTTCATGAGCTGGACGTCGCATCTCGGCACCAACAAGGGCTTCCAGAGCTTCCTCAAGGCGGCCCAAGCCGACGTGCCCCTGGTTGGCAACCTGCTGGGGAATCTGGGAAAGGACATCGGGCTGTTCTATGGCGTCATCGCGCCGGCCGGCCCGTGGATCCTCACCGCGTTCGGCAATCTGGCCAGGGGGCTGGGGCCCGACCTCGTCACCCTGAAGAACGACCTCGCCCCCATCTGGCCGCTGCTCGGGCCAATCCTGGATAAGATCGCGAAGGACCTGCCCAAGGTGCTGAACGCCATCCTGAAGGCACTCGGGCCTCTCATCAATGAGATCGCGAGAGCCTTGGGGGACCTGAGCCACCTGCACCCGTTCGGGAAGAACGGCCCGAGCGCCCTTGACCTCGTGCCCACGGCGATCACCGGAGCGCTGACGGCGTATGGGCTCAACAGGCTCCCCGGCAAGCCGGTCAGTCGCCTCTTCGGGATGCTGAAGGGGAACTTCGGGACCGCGGCGGATCGCGGCGTGCCGGCGGTGGGCGACGCGGTCGGGGCCGGCCTGGGCGACGCGGCCGGGGGCGCCCTCGGACGGCTCGCGGGGTTCGCGACCGGGCCAATCGGGGCGCTTGCGATGGTGGCGCTTCAGGAGACGCTTCTGGCGCCGGTCGCGAAGGACGCTCCGGGATTTACGGCCTTCCGGACCGCGATCAACCGGGTCGGGACCATCCTGCAGAAGGCCGGCCATGAGAACTGGCGCCAGGTCGGGTCCCTCACGGCTCCGGTGGAGGGGCTGCTCACCCGCTATACCATGCATCCCTCCGGACTGCTGGCCTCGGCCATGGTGCGGGACCTGCGCAACCTCCTCGGCTCGCACCTGACGCCCGCCGAGGCCACCAGCTACTTTTCCCATGTGGCGACCCAGCGCAAGCTGGCGACCTACGATCGCAACCTGGGCGCTGGGATCCCGCAGCTGTCGCGCACCGGCCTCTCCGGGATGCTCAGCCATCCGGGAGGGATGGGCCAGCTCGCCAGCATCATCATCCACTCAAGCCCGTCCCTCACGCTGAACATTCAGGGGGCCACGCCGGCCGATCTCCTGCAGAACATCACCGCGGTGCTCCGCAAGGAACTCCCGGCGCTCACCAAGCGGCAGGAGGAGCAGCTGGCCCATAGGCTCATCGCCGCCCGGTCCGGTGCGCGATGAGCGTCTCCGTCTGGAACTCGGGACTCGGTTCGCCGCTCACGCCGAATACCCCCTGGAACTCGGGGCTCGGCGCTCAGCCGCCCATCAACATCCGCCAGACCATCACGGTCAACGGGTCGCCGACCGCTCGCGAGATCGCGTCGCTCCGGGAGCAGATGCGAAAGGCTGGCGAGGCGCTTCACACCGAGCTGGCGCACAAGCTGCTCGCGGCCAGGGCTGCGGCGCGGGGCTAGCGGAAGAGCGGGCCTACGGTGATCCCGAGGACGACGCCCAGCCAGAGGACGCCGAGGCTCCCGAAGACCCAGGCCACCTGAAACTGACCCAGCCGCCACGCGCGGACGACGACCCACGCCGCCCCGATCGGGCCGAGGAGCAGAAAGGCGAGGAGGTTGCGGCCCCAGTAGGGGTCGTCGCCCTGCTCGGACAGGAACGAGAGCCACGTGGCTCCGCGGGGGGTGGGCCTCGGGCTTCGGGCAACCATCTCGGCCGGATCGTACCGCGCCAGCCCTTCCGCGGGAACTCCGAACGCCAGTTCGCCGGGAGGCCGCATGACCGTCAACGCCTTCGCCAGCCTCTCGGCCGCGGCGCGGCTGCAGGCGACCTCGGGCTCGGGCTTCGGCCCGCTGGCGCCCATCCTGGATGCCCCGCCCCCGGACGGGGTGCTGGACTTCACGGCCTCCCAGACCTTCACCTGGACGCCGCAGGCGCCGAACGCCGCTGCCCAGACCGCCTATGCCTTCCGCCGCTACGCCTCCCCCTCAGGTGGCTACCAGTGGTGGAACGCGGGGAGCTCGGCCTGGAGCGCGACCGAGGTCTACAACACCTCCTCGACCGCCTCGGCCACCTTCTCGGCCGGCTCGTGGAGCAACGGCCAGGATTGGGGCTGGTCGGTCTCGACCCAGAACGGCACGACCCTGGGCGGCCCCTATGCCACCAACCAGATCGTCACGGGCGCGGCCCTCCCGGTCGTGACCTTCACCGGCCCGACCGGGACCCAGACGACCGGGAACTGGACGATCACCTGGACCGACTCGGCCAGCACCATCCAGTCAGCGTGGCGGGCGGTGGTCTACAGCTCGGCCCAGCACGGGGCGAGTGGCTGGACCGCGGGCGTCGGGCCGTCGATGGCGGACTCCGGGGTGGTCGGCGGCGTCGCGAGCAGCTACGCCGTCGCCAACCTCTCGCCCGACACCTACTGGGTCTGCCTCCAGGTCACCGACCTGACCGGCGTGACCTCGGCGTGGACGGCGGACAGCGTCGTCACGAGCTACACGGCGCCGGCGGCGCCGACCGTCTCGGTGGTCTGGTCGCCATGAGCAACACAGCCACCGTCACCGTCACCGGCACCGTGGGACAGGCCGGCTCGGGCGTCCTCCTCACGCGCTCGATCGACGGCGGCATCACCTGGGGGCCGGTTCGCGCGATGGGGGGAGCCCCAGCCGGGTTCACCGGGGTACTCGGCGGCACGGGGCTGCTCACGTACATCGACACCGAGGCGATCGCGGGCGCCATCGGGATCGGCACGCTGCCCCCGAGCCTCACCTATGCGGCGCGCCTCAGCCCAACCACCGGGTCGGTCTCGGGGCCGGGCGTGTCCGCCGCCGTCAACCCCATCGTCTCCACCTGGAGCCTCGTCACGGCGACCCCTGGGCAGACGGCGGCCGTGGGGATCATGGTGATGGCCCACGAGCAGACGCGCCCGAACCGCGAGGCGCTGCACCTGCGGCTGGGGGCCACCTACCCGATCGTCGTCACCGACGTGGTCGGCGCCCGGGCCGGGACGCTCACCTGCCTCACCACCACCCAGAGCGCCTTCAACGCGGTCCTGGGGCTGCTGGGCCAGCTCGAAGTGCTCTTCCTGGTGTCGCCCTACGGCGACATCCTCTACCTGGTCGCCGATCCGGCTGGCACCACCGTGGACATCCAGCCCGGCGGCGCCGCGGCGCCCTATCGGACGATCAAGTTCGGCTACAGCGAAGTGGCGGCGCCCTGATGTATCCGGTCCCGGACGCCGTCCGGGCCCAGCTCGGGGTCGACCATGAGGTCCTGTCCTGGGCCGACGTCTGGACGTCGCCGTGGTACCTCGCGCCCGGAACGGGGCCGGCTCCCGGCTACATGGCCCGGCTCTACATCGAGACCGGCACCGTCACGATCGACGGGACGACCCCGGGGACGGTCACGTCCTCCTGCCAGTTCACCGCTGCGCCGACCTGCGATCCCGGCAACCAGCCGACGGCCCTCCTTGACGCGCTGAACGCGAACGGGACCGAGGTCCGGGTCTCCTGGTCGATCCCGGGCACGGGCGACGACGTCCTCCTCGGCGTCTTCCCGGTCACCTCCGCGGTCTGCTCCGACACCGGCGAGGACCTGACGATCACGGTGACCGGCGCCGACCGATCGTCCGTCATCAGCCGGCGGCAGCTTCCGAAGCCCTATCCCCAGCCGAAGGGCATCGAGGTCAGCCAGGCGATCGCCACCATGATCGGATCGGTGGCCCCGGGCGGTGTCACCTACGACTTCGCTGCGACGCCGTGGACGGTGGCGCCCTACACGTGGCCCGAGGGACAGGACCCCTGGGCGGCGAGCGTGCAGATGGCGACCACGGCCGGGTCCGAGCTCTACGTGGGCAACAGCGGGCGGATGGTCATGCGGGCCATCCAACCCCCGAAGCCGGGCTCGCGGGCGGTGTGGGCCTACGGAGAGGGCGGCGCGCCGATCCTGGGCTTCCCCAACCTCTGCACGGGCATGAGTCGCAACCGCACCAACGCCGCGGTCTACAACCAGATCGTGGTGGTGGCGGAGTCCACCTCGGTCGGGGTGGCCGCGTTCGGGTCCTCGTCCTCGGGCGTCGCCTTCACCTGCTACGCCGCCGACCTGGACTCGAACTCCCCCACCTATGCCCTGGGCAACTATGGGCCGGCCACCAACGTCATCTACGACGAACTCCTGACCAACCTCGCCGAGGGACAGCAGGAGGCGCTCCTCAACCTCAACGAGGGGCTCTCGGGCGGCGAGCAGGTGACGGTGACGGCGCTGATGCAGCCGTACCACCAGATCTGGGACGCGGTGTGGTTGCAGCGGAGCCGGCTGGGGATCGCGGGTCTCTACACGGTGCGGTCGATCACGATGCCGTTGGACGCGGCCGGTGTGATGAGCCTCCTGTGCTACCGGACCGTCCAGCCGGGCACCATCCTGACCAGTCCGGTCGCGCCGTAGTGGACCTCCTGACCCGGACGCTCAGCCAGCCATCTCCCTTCCGGCTTCGGCTGCGCCGCGGAACCGTGAGCGCCGTCGACGCCGGGCCGCCCCAGACGGCGATGGTGATCTTCGCGGATGGCGTCACCGCCGTCGGGCCGCTGATCACGGACCAGCGGTACACCGCGACGGTGGGCGATACCGTGATGGTGCTGGCCAACGGCGCCAACTGGTACGTCCTCGGCGACACCCCGACGCCGTGAGCGATCTGCTGGCCAAGGTCCTGGCCCAGCGGTGGCAGGGTCCGCGACTCAGCCAGGGCGTCGTCCTTGCCCAGACCACCAACCCGAGCCGCATCACCGTGCTCGCGGCCGACGGCGTCACGTCCATCCCCGAGGTCGCCTACCTTGGGAAGGTGGCGCCGGTCGTCGGGACGACGGTGCAACTCCTGCGGACCGGCCCGAACTGGCTGGCCCTGGGGTACCCGCCGAGCGGACAGTTCTACCCGATCCTCGGGCTGTCGGCGACGACCGACCACTACAACAACGTCCCAATCTTCGTCATCGCCTCGGGTCTCTTCAGCGGCGCGTTCGGCTACTACGGCGGCCTGGCGCAGCAGGCGATGGCGGTCGATACCCCCCGGGGACAGGCGTGGCTGTTCGACACCCTGACGCAGGCGTTCATCGAGCAGTTCACGTTTGGCGATCCGGGCGGCGCGCCGAACTATGGGTGGTTCGACACCTCGACGAACAACGTGGTGGTGACGTCGGCCGAGCTGTCGCAGACGGCCTACGACCCCGCCACCCAGATGATCTACCTGGCTTACCAGCCCCAGACGAGTCCGGCAAGCACCTTCACGGTGCTGGCGATCGACGGGACCACCCTGGCGACCGTCGCCTCGGCGGCGACCAGCGACACCGCGTTCCAGGCCGTCCTGTTCGACCAGGGGCGCGCGGTGCTGTGGGCCTTCACGTCGGGGGGCATCTGGGTCAAGCTCGACCGCTCGACGCTGGCGTTCATCTCGGACTTCACCCCGAGCTACGGGGCCAGCCCCGGGACGG
>DATLUM010000116.1 GCA_035533095.1 Acidimicrobiales bacterium
GCCAGAAGGAGGTCGTTGTGGTCGGGGCGGGGACCGAGCGCCGGCCTGAGTGATCTTCTCCGTCGCTATTTTCGAGGCACACGATGGCGAGATCGTGGCAACCCGCCGGCCGCTCACTCCCGCTGTGGTCGCGCGCTCAGCTTGGCGCGGGATAGATCTGCATGACCTCAGCCACGTACCACGTGGTGTACCCCTCCGCCCGCAGGTCCGCCGAGAGCGCCTGCGGGTAGGCGATCGCGACGAGGAAATAGGCTCCGCCCTTCTGCCATCCGGCGTCTTCCAGGTCGTTGGAGCCGTGAACCGGGTCGATCGGGGTCCAGCCGTTCGCTCGCAGCCGGCGATCGTAGAAGGCGATGACGTCGGCGCCGCTCGCGGTCGTCGCGAGGTTGTGGCCGACGCTCGCGCCCGACGAGCCGTCGGGCGAGTAGGTCTGCGGCGTCGTGAACTCCCGGACGACCTTCGATCCGGGGGCATAGAGGCTCGCCTCGGGCATGGCCTGCAGGCTCGCGATCGGCCCATAGTCGGAGCAGGCGGCCGCCGTGAGCAGGACGAGCAGGACGAGGAGGGCGATCGCGCGCGCCCCCCTCGTCCGTGACCGGCCTAGTGCGGTGCCGTTCCGCTGAAGAATCGCCATCCGCCTGCCTCGAGGATGAGCACGCCGCTGGATGGTCGGGTCCTGGTCCCACTCGGACCCTGCGCCGTCAGCACGAGGTTGAAGGTGGCCGACCAGTAGCCACGATCTTCGACCGGAGCCGAGACGGAGCTGACGGTCACACTCGTGATTATCGCATCGCCCAGCCAGGAGGCCATGCCCGTCGACTCCTCTGGTTTCCGCGGACGGCGGCACGGAGGGCGCCAACGATCGGGGACACGCTCTCCGGCACGCGGCCCCCGTGCGGCCGGGTGTTCGTCAGGAACGCATCGGTGTCCTCAGCCGACGGTCCCCAGTGCCAGGTGTCCTCGAAGGCCAACAGCTGGGCGTCAGACTTGCGACCCGACCCGTCCGGGATGTACCGCTCGAGGATGTCGAGGTTGTCGCCGTAATAGAGAACGTTCGCCTTCATCGAGTTCGAGGATACTCGGCCGACCCACGAGACAGAGCGTGAGAGAACCCTACCGAGGCTCCTACTCCGAAAAGAGGTCCTTTGGGCGTGCCGACGAAGGAGATCAACACACGGTCAGGGCCACTGAGCTGGCCTTGAGGTCAGGCCAACAAGCGAACGGTCGGGACATCCCGGTGATCGACGTTGCCGGAACTGAGGGCGTGCGCCAGTGGCGGCCGGGCCCGAGTGGCCCGGATGGGGGCACCCACCGCGAGCGCGTCCGCTTCAGGAGGCGGTCGGCGACGGGTTCGGCTCGATCGTGAGCAGCGACCAGCGCTCGAGGTCCCAGACGAGGCCGACCATCGAGACGTAGTCGTGGGTGGTGCCCTTGTAGGCGATCGTGACGCGCACCTGCGCGCGGGCCGTGTAGAAGTACCCGCCGGCGCTGCCATAGGTGAGGGGCGTGATGGCGCGGGCCGCGAGCACCCGCGTGCCCGCCCAGGCGGCGGCGATCTGAGGCACGTAGGCGACGCGGCTCAGCTGGGCGCGCAGGCCGCTCCACGAGAGGTCATACGTCGTGTCCCAGTTCTCCGCACGCAACGCGACCAGGACCGCCGACAACGTCCCCTCGGCGTCGCGGGTGGGATGCTGCGCGCTGAGCGGCGGCCACGACGGCGGGGTGAGGCTCGGGAGTGCGATGGACGCGGGCGAGGCCGGTACGGATGCAGGCAGGCTGGGCGTTGGCGCAGCGGACACGAGGGGCACCGACGGCGCCGGCGAGCTGGCTCCGCTCGGCACCGCGTTGTGCATACCGGGCGGAGCGGCGTTCCGCGGGGCCGCCGACGGCTGACTCGCCGCACTGCACGCCACCACTGTCAGCGCGAGGAGCATCACAGCCGCCGTGCGGGCACTGGTGGCCGGGATGCCGTCGCGCCGTCTCCACCTCGTGGATCGAAACCGGAGTGCCACGTCAACTGCCCGAGGGCATCGGGTAGTGGATGAGGTCAACCCGAAAGATGGTGGCGAACCGGGCCTGGTCCGAGGCTGATGGCAGGCGTGGGTCGGTACCCTTGCGCCGGAAGGCGAGCCGGAACACCGCGTCGTCCTTCGCCCAGGCGACGGCGGCGATCTCGGTAGTGGCAGCGCCGGCATCCATCAGGGTTGGAGCCCAACCCGATTTCTGCAACTGCATCGCGTAGAAGCTCGACACCTCCATGACCGATGCGTTTGTACCGAGGAGATGACCGGAGTCGGCGTAGTTGGTGCCTTCGAAGGTGGTCTGCTCGTTGAGCCCCCCGGAGCTCAGCACCACGGCGCCTGGATAGAACAGCTGGTTCTCCGGCATGGCCTGGAGTCGTGCCAGCTGGCTCGCGTCCGTCCCGCACGCCGTCAGGACGACGACCAAGGCGACGGCTGCGGGAACGAGACGTCCGAGCATCAACACCCCGCTTGTTCGGCGAGTATGTACCACCCGACGGACGCAAGGACGCCGGTTTCTGTTCCTCGCTGGTGCTTCCCAGAGTGTGTGGAATTCGCCGCTCGCGGGCCCGCCGGTCAACGGCGAGACCGTCGCGAGCAATGTGGCCGCGGGGACCCCCACGTGACGGACGCATAGCCTGATCGTCGTCTTGTGGCATGGGCGACCTTCGCCTTCGGGCCCGATCGTATCCGGTGCTCAACGCCGGGTTCGACCCGCTGACCGGACTGCCTCGTGGCTGGACGCTCAACTGCCCCCAGTCGCACCCTGACGGGACCCAAACATCGGTCACGCAAGATGTCCCGATGTCGACCGATCTTGCATCACGCCGAGCCATCCCGGTTCCGCGCGGCTTCGTCGTCGGAGCCGGGCTCGTGCTGATCATCTCGACCGTGGGTGGCGCTATGCGGCGATTGGACTAGGTCCCTGCGCAACCAACCGGGCAGGCGCATCGTCTACTCACCGATGAAGATGTTCGCCGCCGCGCTGCTCTCTGTCCTGACCGCGGGATGCGCGACGCCGCTGCCGCCGGCGACCCCGACCGGATCGGCCGTGCCGACGAGTGTGCCCACGCCCTCCTCGACGCCGCGCCCGTCACCGAGTGCGAGCATCGTCTTCAAGTGCATCCCCATGATCTTGCCGGGGTTTGGAGTTACGCCTGCGCCGCCACCGGCCTACTGTTCGCCCTCCTCTGAGAACGCCGTCCTCAGAGCGGTAGCGTTCCTCGGCCACCCGGTCAAGGCGGTCACGATCGGCCCCTTCATCTTCACCTGTGGTGGCCCGTTTGCGACGGGGACGCGGAGCTGCCCGGCTGTCGCAATAACTCTCCCGGCTGCTTACGTGAGCTTCGTGGGCACGGACGAGGTCGCCGCTGTGGAAATCGGCACCCAGCGGGGCGGCTCTGGGACCGCCGCGACGGTCGTCGTAGCCGAGGTCCCGCCGGTAGGCTGGTCGATGCCGTAAGGGAATTCACGGGTTCCGCGAAGTTCGCCAGTTCACACACGTAGACTGTGCTCGCACGGGCCGATCCCAACCCTCAGCCACCGCTCCGGCTACTGCTGGTGCGGTCCCGAAACCCCGCTTGCAGAACCAAAGGAGGTATTGCGCCGCACCTGATCGAGGCAGACGATCTAGCCGACAACACCGAGACGGGGGAAACGTGGAACAGGGACGATGGTTCTCGGTCGGGCAACTCCCCCTCGCCTGTCTCGTTGGCCTGATCGTTGGGTACGGCGCATTCCTGCTCACGGCGCGAGCGTCGCAGGATCTGATGTTCGTGGGCTGCGTTCCGGCCGTCGAGGCCGGCTTCGACCCACTCACTGGACTACCCCACGGCGCGACGATCGAGTGCGCCCAACTAACTGGCGCCGGCGGGCAGATCCCTGTCGCGCAAGACATCCCGATGTCAGCCGATCTTGCGACGCGGCGAGCCATTCCGGTTCCGCTCGGCTTTGTGGTCGGAGCCGGGCTCGTGCTGCTGGTCTCGACGGTCATCCGCGCTCGGCGGCGTCTGTCGGACTGACGCTAACCGGCGCTCTCGTCTGCGGTGATGCCGGAACCGTGTCAGATCACACGTGCGCCCAAGCCACGATCGAAGGCCTTGCGCAACCAACGCGGCACGCCCACCGTCTACTCGACATGAGGACGTTCGCCGCTGCCCTGCTCTGTGCACTGCTCGCTGGGTGCGCGGCGCCGATGCCGTCCTCGACGCCGCTCCCATCACCGACCCCACCGCCGGCCTCGTCACCGAGTCCCTCTCCGTCTCCCTCTCTCTTGCCATCGGCGAGTCCGTCGATCACCTGCGTGTCCGCGTCCCACAGCGCGACCGGGGGCGTATTGGCAGATGAATGCCCGTCCGCGATCGTGACGTTCGATGCGGTCGCCGCCCGGCTCGGCTCGATCGCGCGGATCCGCATCGACCCCGATCCCTTCCAGTGCGGGGACCTCTGGCCAGGTGTCGGGTCCCCGCCCCTCTGCTTCGGGCCGATGATCCTGCCCGGCCGGGCGATGCACGGTTGGGCGAGCTTCGTCGGCACCGACAAGGTCGCCGCCATCGCGCTCGGACGATCCGCAATCGGCCCGTATTCAGTCGGAGCCTCCTTTGGCCCCTGGCAGGGAAGCCTGGAGGCCTTCGTCGTGCCCCCGGCCGGCTGGGTCATGCCGTAGCGAGTTGGCCGAACTGGCTGGTCCGTGCCGTCGTGTCCTCGTTCCCTGAACCTTGTCAGATCACACCTCTCTCGCGGCACGAAAGGACCTCGTTTCGGATCGGCCCGGGTGGGGGCTCTCCGCCGCACGGATCAGGGACCGGATCGGAGGTCCCCTTTCGGAACGGGGGAGGCGACGCCCGGACCGAGAGTACCCGGTCCCCTCGATCGCGGCCCGTCTGCTAGGCTAACGCGGTCGCTGCTCCGCGTTCCGACGACACGATCTCGTCCTACGGACGGCCAGCCTCGGGCGGCCCGACGGGGGTCGTCGAGGTAGCAACCGCGGTAGCAGTAGGGGCGCACGGCCCCGGTCACGGGACCCGAACAAATGGCCGGTTCGTGCGTAAACGCACCGTCTGCGGACGCCAGCGGACGCCATGGCGCACACTTCAAAACCGGTGGCGCCACGCTCGACGTGACGCGGTGGGTTCGACTCCCATGCGCTCCCGCCACCGAGCACACGGAGTACCGATGCGACGCCCCGCCGAGTCACCGCGGCCACCGAGCGTGGAGCGGCTGCTCGCCGCC
>DATLUM010000117.1 GCA_035533095.1 Acidimicrobiales bacterium
AACACCAAGTCGACGAGTTGGTGTCGGCAATCAGGGTCTCGCTCGACGAGGTCATGGGCCAGCGAACTGCCGGGGAAGCATGAGCCGTCCGAAGCGTCAACGCTGGACGTCCGAGTCGTACCGAGGCGCCCCGACGTCGTAGCGTTCGCGCTCGACCCTAAGCCCGGATCCACCGAACCCCGGGCTGATTCGGCTGTCGGAACACGCAAACAGGTGCCCTTCTGAACTGGGACGATGGGGTTGTTCAATCAACACCGGCCCAACGAGAAGGACACCTGATAGATGCGATCATCGCACAGCCTCGACCGCCTCGACACAGCCTTCGACGACGATCGCCTGGTCGCTGCTGCCGGGCTCCTCCTGCCGGCCACCCTGGCTCACCATCTCGGCCTGCGCGAGCTCGTCGACGCCCACCTCGACCTCGACGACAAGCCCGGCCGGGCGAACCCGGGGGACAAGCTCCTGACGCTCGTCATGTCGGCGCTCGCTGGGGGCGACAGCATCGACGACGCAGACGCCCTTCGGGCGGGTGGCACGGCCAGGATCCTCGGTCACGTGGTGAAGGCGGCATCAACCCTGGGCACGTTCCTGCGGAGCTTCCGCTGGGGCCATGTCCGGCAGCTCGACCGGGTCAGCCGCGATCTCCTTGCCCGGGCCTGGGCGGCCGGCGCCGGACCGGGCAGTGAGCCGTTCACGATCGATCTCGACTCGACGATCTGCGAGACGTACGGCCTGGCGAAGGAGGGTGCCCTCCACCACGGGTACACCGGCGTCCGCGGCTACCATCCCCTCCTCGCGGTCGCCGCCGGCACGGGCGACGTGCTCATGGCGCGGCTGCGCGAGGGCCGGGCCAACACCGTCCGGGGCGCCGCCCACTTCCTCGCCGAGACGATCGGGCGGGTCCGCGCCGCGGGGGCGAGCGGACAACTGACGATGCGCGCCGACTCCGGGTTCTATGCCTGCGAGGTCGTCGGTGTCTGCCGCAAGATGGGGGTCCGCTTCTCCATCACGATCCGCCAGCATCGATCGGTGCGTCGGCTCATCGAGGCGATCCCCGAAGAAGCCTGGACCCCGATCCCGTACTGGATCGCAGGGGGTGCCGACGTCGCCGAGACGACGTACACCCCGTTCGCCACGGAGAAGGACGCAAGGGCGGTCCGGCTCATCGTCCGCCGGGTGAAGCCGACCCCGGGTTCCCAGCTCGCGCTCCTGACCCTGTACGACTTCCACGCGTTCATCACCGACCGCGACGGCCAGACCCTCGAGCTCGAAGCCGATCATCGCCGCCACGCCGAGATCGAAAACGCGATAAGGGACCTCAAGTACGGCGTCGGGCTCAACCACCTGCCGTCGGGGAAGTTCGCGGCCAACGGCGCCTGGCTGGCGGTCCAGGTGATCGCCCATAACCTCGCCCGCTGGACGGCAAGGCTCGGGCTGGGTGCCGGGATCGTCACCACCAAGACGCTCCGCCGCCGGCTGTTCGCCGTGGCCGGTCGGCTCACCCGCTCAGCTCGTCGGGTCACGCTCCACCTGCCGGCCCGCTGGCCCTGGGCTGCCGAGTTCACAGCCGCCCTCGCGCGGCTCCGGGCGATCCCGCTCCTCGCCTGACGTCCGGTCAGCACGGTCGGCCGCCTCGGGGCTGGCGTCAGCCTGCGAGGAAATCGGCTGCGGCCCATCCACCACGTCTCACGGGACCAGATCGTTCGCCGTCCGACCCTCGTTCGCCCTGGTCAGGGCTTCGTCATGACCCCGATCGGGGTCGATCGTCTCCCCGCGGCCGCCATCGAGCCCTCAGACGACACCGTTCGGTGGATCCGGGCTTACCCTTCCACGTCTCCTCCGCGATCACGGTCAGCTGAGCCGCATCGATAGTGACGAAGTTGGTAGGGGTGTAGTCGTTCGGGTCGGGTCCGATCCGCGAGTAACCGGGTAGGGTGATTGCCTGGTTGAGGCCGTAAACAGGCTGGGGCGTTGCGGCGGGTGTTGGGGTTTGGGTCGCGGGTAGCTCGGACTGAACCGGGGCAACGTCGGTCGGAGGATTCCCCAGCACGACCGTCCAGTTCATGGACTGCAGTTGATCGCTGCTGTAGGTCGGACCCGGGAGTCCGCCGATGGTGATGCTGTAGAACTTGGAATCCGGGATGTCAGTGACCGTGAAGCTGAAATCGCACAATCCAACGCCTTCGAAGTAGGTCGGTCCGGGCTTTCGTCCCGACCCCGGAAGGGGGATGAGCGCGGCGGTGCCGACGACCGCATGAGTCGCGTCCTCGACCACTACCTCGCTGCCGTCGTGAACGCCGGGGAGCGAACCGGCCAGCGTCGAGTTGCCCAGGCAGTCGAGGCCGATCGGCGTCCCGAGGAACGAGACCTCGCCCGTGAGCGCATGCGTCGCGCCCGTGCATCCGCCTAACACCATGAACGCGAGCAGCGCCGAGGCGAGTACCGAGCGACGTTCCACCCGAAGGACGATAGCCGCGGCGTCTGGGTCCGACAAGAGGAGCGGTCCGCGGTCGTCGGACGCCCTCCTGACGAATCCGGGTCGGCAACTCCCGACGGGCGGGTCCGTGCCTCACGTCACGCCTCAGCCGCCGACAACGGGTCGAGCGTGCCCGCCGCCACTCTGCTGGAGAGTCCCGACGAACTTCACCCCGCCAGCACCCTGGCCCACGCTACGGTCCATCGACGCAATCCCGCGGAACAGCAGCCTGCGCTCAGCTGAGGACGAGCCGACGGGGCGTACCATGTTCGAGAAGTGGACCTGCTCGCCGCGCTGGTCACGTTTGTTCTGGGCGTCGCGTCCGTCCTCGTTGCTCAAACGATTGGAGCGATCCGGGAC
>DATLUM010000118.1 GCA_035533095.1 Acidimicrobiales bacterium
CTTATTCGTTGTGCGTGCTCATTGGGCTCAAAAGTCTCACCGTCGGACATAACGGCGCCAAGGTCGTGGATTGTTTGGAGCGTTGACGTGTCTAGGTACAGCCGCCGCGGAAGCCTGACCCAGGCAGAGAGCAGGGCGTTATTAGCCGGTGGCGTCCCAGCCCGGGTGTAAATGACGACGGACGTAGGTTCCTTCAAGAGCTACCAACTCATCGAAGGAAGGACTACGCCCGTGTCATCACGAGTATCTCCCACCGACCGCATTCGCGGCGAGATCAACCTGCTGTTCGACGGCTCGCGTGAGCTGTCGGAGGTGATCGAGGATGTCGCCCGCCTCGGTGCCCGGCTGATCATCCAGACGGCGTTGGAGGCCGAGGTCGAGGTGTTCCTGGGCCGGGCCCGCTACCAGCGGGTCGCCGGTGTCGAGGACGCCCGGGCGGGTAGCCGCAACGGCTATGGCCAGGCGACGATCAAGACGACCGCCGGGCCGGTGACCGTGGCCCGGCCGAAGCTGCGGGGCACGACCGGGGCGTTCGCGTCGCGGCTGTTCGGCAAGTCCGTGACGAAGTCGAATGCCCTGGAGTCGTTGGTGATCGCGGGGTTTGTGCGCGGGCTGTCGGTCCGTGATGTGGAGAACACCCTCGCTGATGCTCTGGGCGCGGAAGCGGCCTTGTCGAAGTCGACGGTCTCGCGGGTCTGCCAGGCGATCGGGGATGAGTTCGGCCGTTGGTCGGCGCGGCGCCTCGACGATCTCGAGCTGGATTACCTGTTCCTGGATGCGTCGATGTTCAAGATGCACCCCGGCGCCCGCGCCGAGCCGGTGCTGGCCGCGTGGGGCATCACCACCACCGGGGCGCCGGTGTTCGTTGCCCTGGCCGCTGGCGGGTCGGAGTCGACCGACGCGTGGGCCGGGTTCCTCGACGAGCTCACCGCGCGGGGGTTGCGAGCGCCGCTGCTCGTCATCAGCGACGGCGCCGCCGGGCTGCTCGCCGCGGTCGAGACCACGCTGCCCCGCTCGCTGCGGCAGCGGTGTCTGATCCACCGATCGAGGAACGTGCTAGCGAAGGTGCCGGCCCAGGCGCAGAGCGAGATCCGTGACGCCTACTGGGCGATCTTCGACACCGACACCCTCACCGACACCGCGATGACACCCGGCCACGCCCTCGTCGCCGCCGTGCAAGGTCGTATCGACACCTTCGCCGAGAAGTACGCGTCGGTGTTCCCGTCGGCAGTCAAGTGCCTACTCACCGACCGCGAGCAGCTCACCAGCTACCTGCGGTTCCCGCTGGAGCACCACCGCCGGATCAGGCACTCCAACTTCATCGAACGCACCTTCGGCGAAACCCGCCGTCGCGTCAAAGTCATCGGCCGACTGCCCAGCGAAACGTCCTGCCTGAACCTCGTCTGGGCCGTCCTCGACCGGGCATCGCGCGGCTGGCGCGGCATGAACATGACCGCGACCGGCACCCGACTGCTCGCTGACCTACGCCGCCAGCTACTCGACCCACCAACCCCGATCCGACGCCCGGAAATGACCACCCAGACCGCCCCACCACAAACCGTCGGAGCCGTCGGAGCCGTCGGAGCCGTCGCCTAATATCACCACCAAGGAACCGAGTCGGTCATCATTTACACCGCACCTGGGACGCAACCGCCCTGCAAGGTCGCCGGCCGAACTTGGGCCCCAGTACCGCCCCCGACAGACCGGATCCGATGACCAGCCCCACGGTCAGCGGCACGGTGCACAGGGCTGCGTGAATCGGGGTGAAACCTTGCCCGATCTGCAGGAACAGGGTCGCGCACAGCAGTGTGCCACCCAGCCCGGCGAAGAACAGGACCGCGAAGATCAGCCCCGCGGTGTAGCCGCGGTGGTTGAAGACGCTCGGGGTGACGAGCGGCGCGACGCCACGCGCGTCGCGTTGCCGTTGCTGGAACGCGAAGCCGACCATGATCAGGACGCCCCCGGCGATGCTGGCGTACGTCCACCACGGCCAGCCGGCATCGCGGCCTTGGATGAGCGGGTAGACGATCAATAC